>JAMWZA010000105.1:0-3090 GCA_024305105.1 Marinoscillum sp. | reverse complement strand
GTGCAATCACTTCTGACTTCACCATCTCCGATGACTTCTCTACCAAACCTTCTATCGCTGTAGTACTTGGTGATATAACGGATAACACTAGATGTAATTCGGCGTTCACAGGACAAGCAGACGCATCTGATTGGGTAGCTGATGGATCTGATGATTATTCATACGAATGGAGAGATGCTTCTAACACCTTAGTTGACTCTGATGAAATTCTTGATGGAGGTGGAACAGGTGTAATTCATGGCACGTATACCCTTGATGTGATTGATAACGAAACTGGGTGTGTCGCAGCAACAACAGACGTTACAATTCCTGATAGCACACCAACAATTGCAGTTGATGCATTTACCAAAATAGCAAACTACAGCTGTGATAATACTTCACCTACTGGTGGAGCCACAGTAAATGTTACCGGAGGTAACGCAGGATATTCATTTACTTGGCATAACGGATCTAGTGGTCTAGGAGCTACTCTTGATACTGATGAAACACTTTCCAATAGGGTAGATGGCTCATATTCTGTAGTTGTAACACATACAACTAGTTCATGTTCTGAAGTATTCCCTGTTACAATCGAAAAGAAAGAGCCTGTAATCTCCCTAACACCAGGGAATGTAGATCAAAACGATTGTTCCCCAGATGGTGAAGTTAGCGTAACAGCCTCTATATCAAACACTCCAATTGATGGATTTACTGCAAATTATTCTTTTGCTTGGTATTATGGAACCTCTGCAACAGGAACTGCTCTTACCTCTGGAGATGTTTTAGATAATGGTTCTGATATCACAATAACATCTGATGCATCAGCAGGTACTAGTGGAATAACTGGCCTCTATTTTGGGAATTATACAGTGGTAGTAACAGAAACTACATCAACCTGTGTGACGAGTAAACAAACAATTGCTGTAGGCGATAACATCAGTTCAGACGAACCAACTATAACTTTCTATGATGAAGTAGCAGACGGTGGTAACAAGCCTGCAGATTGTGCCGCTGAAAGTGGAATTATTGTTGCTGAGATCACCACAAATCCAAGTGGACATACCTACACTTTCGAGTGGTACGAAGGAACTGGTGATTACGTTCACAATCCAAATGCATCAGCATTGATCACTGCGGGAAGTCCAACTAACCAAGGTGCTACATCACCGACGATCGTCAATACAGCAACAGAATCTACCCTTGGATCAATCACAGCTGGAGTTTATACACTAGTTACAATTGACCAAACAAACGGAGGCTGCCGTTCTCAACATCCTTTTGAGTTGGGCTTTAATGAGCAACAAACTACAACAACAATTGCTATTAAGCATGTAGAGACCTGTCCTGACGATGGAGAAGCTTCAGTTGGTATCGCAAATAACCCAAGCAATGACAATCTCGACTATAACTTGGCATCTGGACCTTTCACTGTTGGAGAGACTATTACCGGCGGGACAAGTGGGATTACGGCTATTATAGCCACCGATGACGGATCGAACATAACATTCTCAGCAGCTACAGGGGAATTCCAAGTGGGTGAAACAATTACGGGATCATCCTCTACGGAGACTGCCACAGTTGTAGCCCACAACATTGCTTACTCTGGAAATGATGACATCACCAATTATGACATCTATCTATTTGCCGGTTCAGGAATACCAGCAGAAATCTATTCGAACCCTTCTTATACTTACACTGTAGATGGCGATACATATCCAGACATCATTGACGGTTCTGGTTCTTCAGCGGGTTCTCAGGTTACATTCACTTTGCTCCCTCCTGGAACTTATACTGCAGCAGCACAAGAGAAATCAAGTTTCTCTTTAAACGAATGCTGGACTGCTTCTGCAGTAGATCAAATTGAAGACAGGGCGCATGAGCCTGTTGTAACAAGCTCAGATATTACTGACAATACCATTTGTGATGTGCCTCCTGCCGCAAATTATAATGGAGCAATCACTTTAAACGTAGAAAAAAAATCAGATGACACTTATCAGCCTGGGTCTTTTCAGATCGTCTGGTATGAAGACGGAAATGCTGTTCCTATCCAAACAGATGACTTAGTAACTACCGCAACTTTATCTAATCAAGCTCCTGGAGATTATACTGCTGAAGTAAATCGACAAATACCTACTACAGACATTACATATAATGCAGCTTCAGGGTCTTTTATTGATGGAGAAACTGTTGATTTTGTGGGTGGTGCAAGTGGAACGATTATTAGTGATGATGGAAGCACTATGAATATCTATCTAACTTCAGGAACAACTGCTACGGCCACAGGAACCGTAACTGGTGAAAGTAGCGAGGAAACGGCAACAGTAACTGTGAATGTGGATGGTACCAATTGGTTGAATGGATGTGCATTAGATTCACCAGTTGAATTCACAATTCAAGACACACCTGAACAACATGAAATTACGGGTGGAACAATTGTTCCTAATAATGACTGTAACCCTTTAGATGGCGATATAACCATTACGGATAGTGATATCACAGATAATGTGGCAGATTATACCTTCACTTGGTATTATGATGATGCAGGAGCAAATACTTTAGATGCTAGTGATGCCTCGGAATTAGCTTCACTAACCTTCCCTAATGGGGCTAATGGTACCACAGGAGCTAATCGAATTTCGAATTTGCCAGCTGGATCCTATTATGTTCAAGCCTATTTAGATGCCGCTGGTTGTGAAACTGCTATTTTTGAATTCACAGTTGATGGTTCTCCTACCAAACCTATCGTACAGGTAACCGAAACTGCGCCAGACGAATCATGTGATGATGCCAACTTCCATCCTACAGGTAAAGCGACTGCTAACGCCATCGTCGGTGGTACAGCGCAAACTGTCGGTGATTACATCTTCAAGTGGTTCCTTAATGATGGTACGACTCAAATTGCTGAAGTACCATACGATGGATTAACCGGCAACTTCTCAATAGGTGAAACCGTAACTTTTGATAATGGAGGAACTAACGTTACCGCTATTGTTGTGGCTGACAATGGCACCGATACCCTACTCGTTTCTGGTATATCGGGAGATATTGTCAATGACTTTACCATCGATGGTGGTACCTCCGGGGCTACAGCTGATGCAAACCTGACACAAA
>JAMWZA010000104.1 GCA_024305105.1 Marinoscillum sp. | reverse complement strand
TACTGCGCAGTTTTTTGGGAGTGGATTTGAAGAGGCATGTGCTAATGTTAAGAAGGCTTATGATATATTTGAGAACGAGTCGGATGGGGCATCGATTTACCCAACCTGGGGTAGGGGTAGTGCTAAGGCGGCTTTAGCTAACTGCAATCAATGAGATATACCAAAGATCAATTCAAATCGCACCTTAAGGAAGTGGCCGTAATGGCGGTGTTTGGCCTCTTCTTTAGTCTGATTTTCAATGATTTCAATATAAAAAGTATTGGAATAAGTGTAATGGTGTGGATTGTGTTAAGCAGAGGCAATGGTTGGCTTGTCGAGCTTATTGACAAACGAGTGAGTTGGGTTGAGGAACCCGTTTATCGACTTGTCCTGGGAGTGGTGGTCATGTTGAGTTATACCGTGATCGCTTTTGGGTTGACGTTGATTCTGACTGTTTGGATGTTTTATGGTCAGGAGCCATTGAAGACAATTCAGAATATTGGACTCAATAATTTCTTAACGGCCATCTTAATTACGGTTATTATTACCATGTTTTTGCATGGAAGAGCATTTTACCTGGAGTGGAAAGAAGCCCTGTATCGTGAAGAGAAATTGAAAAATGAAACGCTAAAAACGAAGTTTGAGTCTTTGAGAAATCAGGTAAATCCACATTTTCTATTTAATTCGCTGAATGTGTTATCGGGACTCGTATATGATGATCAGGATAAGGCTGTGCAGTTTATTCGTAAAATGTCTGATGTGTATCGGTATGTTTTGGATAAAAGGGAGCAAGAAGTTGTGTCTCTAGAGGACGAGCTGAACTTCTTCATGAACTACTCATTCCTTCAGAAAATACGGTTTGGAGATAATCTGAGAGTACAGGTAATAGGAGAGGCCGAAGGTATGGTTCCGCCTGTGGCATTGCAGCTACTACTGGAAAATGCCATTAAGCATAATACAGTATCCGAGGCGAAACCATTGACTGTGGATGTGGTAATTAATGAACACGAAATCAAAGTGAGTAACAACATACAAGAGAAGCTGTCTAAGGATTCTACCGGTATCGGGTTAAACAATCTGAGAGATCGGTATGCCTATTTATCTGACAAGTCCATTGCTATTAAAAATGATGGCCAGCGATTTGAAGTAACCATTCCACTATTGAAATTTGATGTATGAGATATTTATTACTGGAAGATGAGAAAATAGCTTCCAACCGACTCAAGGACATGATTGCTAACTTGCGTCCTGACTATCAGTGTGTGTTAACCATTGATTCAGTTGAGTCGGCAGTCATTTCATTGCCTGCACTTAAGTTGGATCTGGTATTTATGGATATTCAGTTAGCTGATGGTAACTCTTTTGACATATTTGATCAAATCAAGTTTGATGTGCCGATTATCTATACCACAGCGTATGATGAATATGCTTTGAAAGCATTTAAGTTGAATAGCGTTGATTACTTGCTCAAACCGATTGATCCGATAGAACTGGCCAGGGCTATCGACAAGTTTGAGCGACATTCTGTAAAAGACGATAAGGAAGTGTCGCAGTTGATGCACACACTTTCTCCTAACGGAAAGGAACGTTTTGTAGTGAAGGTAGGCGATCATTTAAAATCTGTTTTAACAAAGGATATTCAATTAATCTACAGTCAGGATAAAGGGACTTATTTGTTTACAAATGATGGGAAGCGATTCCTGGTGGACTATACAATGGATAAGGTAGAGGAGATGGTTTCGGTAGCAGACTTCTTTCGAATAAGTAGAAAATTCCTGATTAATATCGATTACATCAAAGACATCATCGCGTTTACCAATTCGAGATTAGAGATCAAACTAAATCAGTTTGAAGAAGAGCAAGTGATTGTCGCCAGAGAACGTGTAGCTGATTTCAAAGCCTGGTTGGACCGCTAGTTAGTTATGGCGTTTAGTATTTCTGACCGGTCAAAAGGTTTTCGGAAATAGTGGTGGAGGGTTTTGTCATTGAGGTATTCTTGAATCTCAGGAGTCATGTCAAAACCAGTAAGAAGACAGAACTTGATTTCAGGATATTTTGATTTAGCTTCTTTAACCAGATCCAAGCCACTTTTACCTGGCATTCTTAAATCTGAAATCACCACCTCAATGTCATTCGATTCCTTGAGAATGTTCATGGCCTGATCAGCCGAATCCGCCAGCACTACATCTAAATCAGACCGGTAGGTAATCTGAAAAGTGATGCGATTTGGGTATTCATCATCTACGTATAATATCTTCTTTTTCACTAAAACTTCCATTGGGCAGTAATTTAAAAATAACTAAAACTGTGGTGCCTTTTCCCTTTTTTGATTGAAAATGTATCTCACCCTGATGTTCTGTTACGATTTTCTTGGATATATATAGTCCCAAACCGGTACCTCGTCCGGGTGCTTTGGTTGTGTAAAATGGATCAAATACCTTATCAATTAACTTTTTGTCAATTCCGTTACCAGTATCAGTAACGGAAAGATGTAAGTGATTATTTACTGTTTTGGATTCGATTGTGATAGAGCCCTTATTTTGAATTGCATGTGCAGCGTTTGATACAAGGTTGACCAGTAGCTGGTGGATATTTCCTTCATCAGCGAGTATAGTGAATCGTTCTGCATTTAGGTTTAGTTGCAGGTCTATGCGGTCTTTCAGCTCATGTTCCATGATAATCAGACAACTGTGAATTACTTCGTGAAGATTGCAAGGCATCATTGAGTGGTCACCTTCTCGGCTATACCTGCTCAAGCCTTTAACAATTGTAGTGATTCTGTGGATCCCTAGCATCATCAAAGCCATCACCTCATCCACTTCTTTATCTGATTTGAATTCGTTCTTTTGCTTAAGAATGCTCTCCAAACTATACAGCCCACCCTGAAGATAGTTTACAGGATTGTTGATTTCATGAGCTATCCCTGCAGTAAGTATACCCAATGAAGCCATTTTCTCGGCATGTACCAAATGTCCTTGTGTTTCTTGCAGCTGAGTTACGGTTTGTTCAAGCTCTGTAGTGCGCTGTTTTACCATCACCTCAAGTTGGTCTTTTATTTCATTAAGCTCATGGGTTCGTTCTTCTACCAAAAGGGTGAGGAGGTCTTGTCTTCTTTTGGCCATTCTTTGGGTTAGGTATCTAGTAACTAGTACCGCCAAACCTAAAATTAGGAAAACCGCCAATATGAAGATGGGGGTCTTGTAGAATGGAGGCTTTACTTCGAATGAGATAATACTTGGCTCGCTCCAGCCGTAATTCCCGACTTTTTTTGCACGGACTGCTAATTCATAATCACCGTCTGGTAAATCGCTGAGGTTAATTTTCGGAGTTGATTTAGGCGGTGACCATTGCTTATCGATTTTATAACTATACTCCATGTCATTTACTGGGAAAAGGAGTGAAGTAAAGGAAATGGTAATGAACGATTCGAAAGGAATCCTAATAGAAGAACCCTTGGTGTCAAACCGTTTGCCATTTGCCACAACACTGAGAATGATAGGTTTCTTGGTTTTTTTTGGAATGCTGTTCGGTTTATAGTCGGTAACAGCTATTCCTTGTGAGGTTCCCACCCATAGTTTATTGTCATTGATGATTAGGCATTCTTTATTCACCGTGTTTACTGGTAAACCAGATGTTTCAGAGAATTGAGCGTAATCATGCGTCTCCATGTTGTACCGTATAAGCCCGGAAGTAGTAGCAATCCACAAATGCATATCTTCTAGAAGAAGTCCTCTAACGGCACTGTTGTCAAAGTTCAGGTTAATGTTCACTTTGGAGATCTTCTCATTTTGCAAAGTGAACAAACCATAATTGGTGGCTAACAAATAGGAATTGCTAACTTTTACCATATCGTCAACGGCCAGTCCAATTCGGTATGGCTCTGGAAATTTAATGCTAAGGTCAGTAAATTGGTCTGATGAGTGAGGTTTGAAATATAAGTAATGATCTGGATTTGATGAGAGGGCATAAACGCCGTCTTCATAAACTTTTAGACCAGTTATCTCTGTGGAGAGTCCTTTTTCAATGCTATAAGAGGTATAGCTTAAGTCTTCTGGATTTACTTTTCTGATGCCTTTAAACGCTTCCTGGCTGATCCAGACCGATTCCGAATACTGATCATAAACCACATCGAATATGTAGCGTCCCTGATTAATCAAATCGAGGTTGTCAACAACCTCTCCATCCTTAATTTTCAGTAGCCGATAAGCTGATGATACCATCAAATGATCATTCACATAAACGCCGCTGAGAAAGTAGTCATCGTCTTCACCAGCAATTAATTCAGTTCCTTGTTCACTCTTTTTATTTATTTCCCAAATACTACTACTCCGCAGTGCATAGATGTTTTCCGTTTGATTACTGGTAATGAGGGCCTCCATGTAGTTGCTTGGTCTGTTCAGCTGGGTTTGTCTGAACTCAGGTAGTGTTATTAGCATGACTCCTTTTTGAGTGCTTAGCCAAATATTGCCTTCCTTGTCTACAAAGCTCTGATTTATAAACATATCCGAATTGACAATTTGGCGGGTGGTCATCGAAAGGTCTACAATAGACGTATTGTAGTTCATACCACTAATAATAAATCGACTGGAGTCTAACGCTTCAATATGCCGGAATTCAGATTCATTCTTGATTCCGGGTAAGTCCAGATGTTTTATGAAGACATCTTTATTGTTCAGGTTGACTTCTTTTATGCCTGTTCCCGTCGCCAGAAAGAATCGGTGACCTATTTGTTTAATATCATAAGTGATTATTCTTTCATTGACTTTAAGTGGCTGGAAGGTGTCTTCTAATTCGTCGAAGTAATAATAGTTCCCTGCATTGGAGATGGTGATTAATCGATGATCATCGGTTTCTATGAAATTGAAAGATCGTACAAAGGATACGGTATTGTCCAGAGGTCCAAAACGATACCTTCGCCAGTTGTTATTTTCATAACGAACCACTGATTGTGGCTCTGCGATCCAAATAACTCCTTTGGAGTCTTCATAGGCATGTTTTGGGAACCAGAGTGCAGTGTCGGTCACTTCGCGATTTCCCGGCAGGAAAACTTCAAAGGACGGATCATTTACTTTAGGATTAATGATAGTAATGCCCATGTCATGAACACCCAACAACCTTCCATCAGAAAGCGTCAAGAAGTCCTTGAAATAATTACTAGGGGCGCCTTCAGCATATCGGATAAAATCAATTCCATCAAAACGATAAAGTCCATCATCAGCACCAATCCAAATAAAGCCAAGGCTATCCTGAGTAATGCATTTGATAATGTCCGTATCTAACCCATCAGCAGATCTGTAATTGTAGGTGAAAACATCTTGTGCCTGAGTAAACAAGCACATGAGTGAAAATAACAGAGTTAGACTAAGTAGGCGTGATGATGGCACACATGAAGATACTAAGAATTCACCTTTTTTTATGTTGGTGTCGACCAATGGTGCTTTTCTCCCGATTAATCATAATTCAATGTATGCCTATGCCAGTTCTCTCAAGTCAACCGGAACCACTCTAGACACACCTTGTTCGATCATAGTAATTCCATAAATCACGTCCGTACTGGCCATGGTTCGCTTATTATGGGTCACGATGATAAACTGAGATTCTTTGGAGAATTTACGGATGATTTCATTGAACTTATCAATGTTGGCGTCATCCAAAGGTGCGTCTACTTCATCAAATATACAGAATGGTGCTGGTTTGATCAGGTAGATTGCGAAAAGGAGAGAGGTCGCTGTAAGCGTCTTCTCCCCACCAGAGAGCTGATTGATCGTCAATGGTCTTTTGCCTTTTGGTTTGGCCATGATTTCGATGGATGATTCCAAAGGGTTATCCGGGTCGGTAAGTTTTAGCTCACAGTCATCCTCTTCGGTAAACAGTGTTCTAAATACCTTGATGAAGTTCTCACGAATCTTCTCGAATGCTTCCTGGAAGGTTACTTTAGCTACCTCGTCAATTTCACTGATTGTTGTGAGTAGTGATTCTTTGGCTTTTAACAAATCTTCCTTTTGACCGGCGATGAAATCATGGCGCTCCTTGATTTCCTCGTAAGCTTCCATCGCCATTGGGTTAATAGGCCCCATTCCCTCCAGGCGGTTTTTCAGCTTGTCTACTTTATCACGGAGCTCATCCTGTGGCTTTGATAGTAATTCTTCATTTTCAAAGCCATCAATCTGGTTCATGTTCAGGTTAAACTCAACCGACAACCGATCCTTGATGGAATTGAGCTGCATTTTGGTTTCATTGAGCTTGTTCTGCCACTCCATTAAAACCTGATCAGCAGATTCTCGTTGACGTTGGATTTCACGAAGAGATTTCTCTCCTTCATCTATCTGTCCACGGACATTGTAGTAGTCCTTTTCCGCTTCATTTACACCAGTTTCGATCGACTCCTTTTCCTCATACATCGCGACAAGGTCATCGTCGCTTTCTTCGGATTTCTTTACCAGATCGTTTAAGTCTTGAGTCGCTTTCTGAAACTCTTCGGTATTCTGCTCTATACGCGCCGCGCTGCTTACATAGGTTTCATCTTTGTAGCTGATTTCTTGTTTGATGCTACTGATTTTGTTTTGCTGACGGTGGTGTAGGACATTCTGCTCATTATATGCTGATGACTTAGATGAAAGCAGTTCATTCATCTCGGTTAGTTCTTCTCTTTGGCTAGCAACTTGCTGCTCCAATTCTGCCAGAACCCGGGTCGATGACTCATATTCTGGACGCATTTTCTCCACTTCCGAAGTGAGTGTTTCGATACGCTCTTCAAAGTCCTCCCGCTTGTTTTCGTTCGAGTTGAGCAGCTCACTGTACTGTTGCTGTTTGGTTTGAACGGAAACGAAAGTTTCGTTGATGCGGCTCATCTCAGACTGTAACTCCTCGAGTAGGGAAGATTGAGTGGAATTTTTGAGCTGCTCTATCTCCGCGAGGTTTTCATTCAGGTTAGACTTGGCCTTTTCCTGTTTTTTCGTCAGGTCTTTAATTTCTACGGCCAATTTTTCGAGGTTCTTGGCTCGTCCAATTCTCTTCCCTTCAAATAATCCTACTGAGCCACCTGAAATGCTGTATTTACGCTGTGTTACCTGACCACTTTTAGAGACAAAGACTACTTCATCGGTATCACTATCTGGGAGGTCATTTTCATAGATGTAAACATTATCCAGCAGATGTGCGATTAACTTCTTGTATTTGTCATCGTATTCAACCACCTCAGTTGCCGGAGTGGTGTTCGGAAAAATGTGCGAGGATTTAGCATGGTATTTATCCAGCTTGTCTAGAACAAAGAAATGTGCCCGACCTCTAGAAGCATCACTTAGTAAGTTGACCGCTTTAAGTGCGTCATCATGAGTTTCTACTACATAGTAATTCATGAAAGGCTCTAGAAAATTCTCTATCGCAATTCGATATTCTTCAGGACACGCGATGACATCTGATAGGAGTGGAGCATCTTGCCACTGCTTGCTCTTTTTGAGAAACTTAATGGCTTCAGGAAATCCTTCAAGACTGTCTACCAGTGACTTGGTTAGGTTGTATTCGTTTTGCTTAGAATCGAGCTTTCTGTTAACCTGAGTCAGTTCTTCTCGAATAATGTCAATACGCTGCTGATAGGTTTCAATCTTGTTTTTAAGACCTGTTTCTTTCGCTTTTAACGTCTGGTATTCTTCATTTTTTGTTTCTTTTTCCTCAGTGATTTCCTGTAGTTTCTGGTCAAAGTTTTTCAGGCTTTCACTCTGTATTGAGGAGTCCTCTCTAGACTTGTTTAGTTCACTTCGTAATGAATTGATTTGAACCTCTTTTATCTCCAGGTCTTTACCCAGCTGATAGACCTGTTCACGTTTGGTGTTGTATTGCTGATTGTTTTCGTTGAGGAAATTCTGCGCTTCCTGTGTTTTGCTCTTCTGGGATTCATAGCTCTCCTGAAGCTCCTCTAGTTTCTTGCCAATATCTGACAAGATTTCCTGAGCATTGTCTCGTTCCTTATCGAGGCTTTTCAATGAAAAAGCTGCTCGTTCATTGCTTTGCTTGTCCTGAGAAATCTGATCTTGTAATTTCTCTATTTTGTCTTGTAAGTAGCGCTGACGTTCGTTCTTGATTTTTTTCTCACTCTCGTAATTTCGGATCTTGGTGACGTGCTCATTTAGTGTTTTTTGTCTAGATGATAAGAGTTTCTCTTTTGTTACTAGGTCTGCTTTGGTTTTCTCCAAAACGGCTTCTCGTTCAGACAGCTGAGCATTGAGAGCACTTTTCCGATCTCCCTCTTCCTGAATGCGCTTTTCTACGGTGGCAAATACAGCAGTCTGATCGGCTACAGATTTCTTAGCCAGTGCAATACTGTATTCTTTGTATTCCTCCTTCATCTCATAATATCGCTTCGCTTGACGCGCTTGCTTTTCCAGAGACTTGAGGTTCTTTTCTATTTCATACAGGAGATCTTCTACACGATCCAGATCAGCATCTGTATCGTTTAGCTTCCTGAGTGTTTCTTTTTTACGAATCTTAAACTTGGAGATACCTGCTGCTTCTTCAAACAAACTCCTTCTGGACCCATCTTTATCATTTAAGAGGTCATCCACCATCTTCAGTTCGATGATCGCGTAAGTGTTCGATGCGATTCCAGTATCAAGGAACAAGTCCTTAATGTCCTTCAACCGGCAGGGTACTCCATTGAGTAAATACTCACTCTCTCCAGAGCGAAAGTATCTTCTGGTAATGGTCACCTGAGTGTATTCTGTGGGGATGAGGTTTTTGGTATTATTGAATGTCAATGAAACCTCAGCAAGCTGCGTCGCTTTACGAGCTTTAGTGCCATTAAAAATCACATTCTCCATTTTATCAGATCGGAGCACTCTGGATTTTTGCTCACCCAAAACCCATCGGATAGAGTCAACTACATTTGATTTACCACATCCATTGGGACCCACAATACCCGTGATTCCTTCGTCAAAGTTGATGGTAACTTTATCAGCGAAGCTCTTAAATCCTTTTATTTCTAATCGTGTTAGCTGCATGCAGTTGCTATGATTTGAAGCTTGAACGAACCGTCAAATTTAGTCTTTATTTTGTATTTACTATCAGTTCATTAGTTCTAAATCAGCGTAATTTAATTGATGGAATAACCTGAAAGTAGTGATGGACTTGACGTCAATAGATGTGATTATTTATAACTCAAAGTTTTGGAAATAATCAAATATATTTCAAATATTTATTACACAACGTTGCTATTCACGGAGTATCATATTAGTTTTAATTTACAAGAAACTGTGGGGTATTTGCTTACCTAACGTATTTAGTCCACAGAACCTTCCTTACAGCTATAGACAAGTCGGTTTGTTGAAAACTTAACAAAATAGGTATGTCTAACTTGAAAGGTAAAACTCACTTGAATCACATTCGGAATTGTCCTTTCAAACCATCACATTCCAAATCCCCATAGTTACCAATCAGTAACGACTCAGAAAAAACTCCACTGCCATCAGTAGATGGTCATTTTTTATTTACTAACCATTAAATATCCACTATGTCTATGAAAAAACAGTACATGGAGAGGACAGGGGTGTCCCTTGCTCCACTATTAATGCTAATTTTTATGGCTTTGTCCACAGCATCTACTGCACAGCAGGAGATTCTCGATGGAGTTTTAAGAATTAAGGTGACAGAAAGTCTTTCAGCTCAGCTGGAGACTGCTGCTTTAGATGCTTCTGAAGGAGCTGTATTACTCACTGGTATAGCTTCTATCGACAGGGTCAATGAAGCTTATCAGGTAAGAGGTCTTCGAAGGGTTTTCCGACACGGAGGTAAGTTTGAAAATAAGCACCGACAACATGGGCTTCATCTTTGGTATGAGGTGAGCATGGATCGTTCCGTTTCAGTTCTCGATGCAGTTGCTGCATTTGGGGATATTGAGGAAATAGAATTTTCTGAGGCTGTACTTAAGAAAATCGTTGTTGGGTCAAACTCACCAGATTATGGTCCAAAACCACTTGTTCCTGAGGAATATACAAACACGATGGCTCCCTTGCCAGGTGCTCCAGATGATCCTTTTTTGGGAGATCAGTGGCATTACAACAACACAGGCCAGTCTGGAGGTACTCCTGGAGCTGATATAAGCTTATTTCAGGCTTGGGGAATCGAAACTGGAAGTCCAGATGTGATAGTTGCTGTGACGGATGGTGGAATACAGGTAGACCATCCAGATATTGCTGATAACATGTGGGTCAATACAGGAGAGATCCCGGGAAACGGAATTGATGATGACGGCAATGGATTTGTTGATGACATCAATGGATACGGATTTGGTGATAATACAGGTGATATAGCTCCAGATCCTCATGGTACTCACGTAGGAGGTACAGTAGCCGCCGTAACGAATAATGGAGTAGGTGTGGCTGGTGTAGCCGGGGGGTCTGGTATTGGCGATGGAGCCAGGTTAATGTCTTGTGCTGCTTTTGGGGCTGTAGATATTGGTGGCTTTGCAGAAACCTATATTTACGCTGCGGATATGGGCGCTGTGATCTCTCAAAACAGCTGGGGTTATACTAGCCCTGGAGTTTTTGAGCAGTCTGTACTGGATGCAATTGACTATTTCATTGCTGAAGCGGGTAAAGACTCGCTTGGTAATCAAGTAGGGCCAATGAATGGTGGAATTGTCATTTTTGCTGCCGGTAACGATAATCAGGATGCTGATTGGTATCCCGGGTTTTACAGCCCTACACTCACGGTTTCAGGTTTAACTCACGATGATGCCAAGGCCTATTATACCAATTTCGGTACTTGGGTAGATATAGCAGCACCAGGTGGTGAAACCATTAGTGCGAATCAGGAAGGAGTACTAAGTACACTCAATAATGATCAGTACGGCTTTTTTCAAGGGACGTCAATGGCCTGTCCTCATGTGTCTGGATTGGCTGCTTTGATTATTTCACAATATGGCGGTAACGGCTTTAGTCCTACGGTACTTAAAGATCGTTTACTTTCCACTACAGATGATGTGGATGGATTAAACCCAGGATTTGAAGGTGAGCTAGGAGGGCGCATCAACGCTTTTGCCGCTTTGCAGTCAGACGATGGAGAAGCGCCGTTTCCAGTTACAGATTTAACCGCTCTGGATGTGGAGATCACTTCAGTATTCCTGGGATGGACCGCTCCTTTGGACTCCGGAAGTGGCTCAGCCAGTACTTATGATATCAGGTACGCTACTTTTCCTATCGATAGCAGTAATTTTGATAGTGCAATCCCAATTTCTAATCTACCTGTTCCGTCTAATGCTGGAGCCCTCGAGACATTAGAAGTTACAGGACTAAACGCTGGCACGCTATACTATTTTGCATTGAAGTCCAGTGATTTCTTTGGTAATGAGTCTGGCGTCTCCAATATTGTCGCTCAGGCAACCAATGAAGCACCTGACCTCTCTGTCTCAGACGCAGCTTTGGTGGCTGATTTATTAACTGCAGAGACTGAAATTCAAACAATAAGCGTAATAAACAATGGCGCAGGTCCACTAGAATTTGTGATAAATTCATTAGGACCTGAATCATTTGCGAATGCATCTCCTTCAGTGGGCATGGTGAATGCTTTTGATACAATGGAAGTTGCTATCACTTTTGACGCATCCGGACTTTTTGGAGGTACTTACTCACAACAACTTGAAATTACGAGTAATGATCCCGTAGATGGGAGCTTCACGGTAGATTTAACACTAAATGTTACAGATAATGGAGAGCCAATTGTTAATGTATATCCAGTAGATACGCTTGATTTTGGTAGTTTGTTCGTGGGGGCATCGACTACAGAATCGGTATGGGTTTCCAATGCAGGAACTGGATCACTGATAGTTTACTCACCTACTTTCAGCATGACTGATTTCACGTCCAATCTTGCTGACAGTGTATTTGTAGCACCTTTTGACACTGTAAGCATCGATGTTACATATTCACCTTCAGCAGCAGGCGCTGTAATTGCTGGCATGGTCATCCCTACTTCGGATTCTGCGAACAGCAGTTATTCACTGAGTTTAGTAGGAGAAGGCCTTCTTGCTCCTGCAATTGAAGTGGCACCGGATTCACTTTTTGAATCGCTATTCATCGATCAGACGAGTACGCAAAGTCTAACCATTTCCAATACTGGAGATTCGGACTTGGTCTATACCTTAGAAACGTCAGGAACAACCACCGCTGGAACGTCAGGTACGATGCACGTGGAGTTACCTGTTGGGTCCAATGTGAGTGCATCACAGAATGGTCTTATGAGGCAAGCCTCATCGGGTTCTGTAGGTCATAGTGGTGTCGCAGAAATTAAATGGTTAAATCAGTTAGCAACAACGACCACCATTTTGATCGTAACTCCAGATACCGACCTAATGGACCTGGAAGCACTTTTAGACGGGTTTCCAGATGTAGAAGCGGATATATTAAGTTTGACAAGTCTTCCGGGTTTAGCTGTTGGTGATTTATTGCCTTATGACATTGTTTTAACTACTAACAATACCCAATGGTTAAGTGCTGGGTCTGTAGATCCTGAGGTAGTAGGTGATGTCCTGGCGGATTATCTGGATGCTGGCGGAAAAGTAATAGTCAATCAATTTGCTTATTCCTATGATGCATGGCAAATGGAAGGAAGGTTCATAGATGAAGGTTATGGTCCTTTTGTTCCTTCCACTACAGATGCGAGCACTACGGTTTCGCTTGGTAGTATTTTAGCAAGTGATCATCCGATAATACAGGGAGTAACTGAATTGGAATACACCGGATTTGTACAAAATGTGGGGATTGCTTCTGGTGCTACAGCCATTGCCTCATGGGATAATGGAGAGTATTTGCTTGCGGCAAATGAGGACGTGGTGGCACTAAATATGCTGCCTGACTATGGTAATGGTGATGGTTTTTCCTGGACCGGAGACCTGTCTCTTATTTACCACAATGCGATTCAATATCTTGGAGGTTCTTCATTTGTTGAGTTTTCCACTTCTGAAGGCGTTGTTAGTGCTGGAGAAAGTGAAGTTGTCGATGTGATTTTTAATTCCGGAGGGTTGAATTCTGGAACATATTTAACAGATATCAGCGTCCTTTCTAATGTCCCTGGTCAGGAAACTGTGATTGTTCCCGCCTCATTAGAAGTGACAGGTCCGGAAGTAGAAGTATCTCCAGATTCACTTTCAGAAGTGCTGGAGAAAGATCAGACCGGTACACAAACGATCACAGTAGTGAATAATGGCTCTGTTGTTTATCCGATATCTGCGGCTGTTTCCGGGGGCGTGAGTGTTTCTGATGTTGATATGTCTTTCAGCTCTGGTCTCAACGAGCGAACCATATCTGGCGGAAGTCATATGTCTGATAGACCTAAATCTACACCAAGGTCAACGCGAAAGGCCTTTTCAAATAGATCTTTTGATGTGCTAGGAGCAAAAGCAATTACTGGTGACCAGAGAAAGACGAACAGTAAAAGGCAGAGTAACAGGTCTGAAGTTGCCCAGCAAAGTGCTCTTTACGAAACTGATTTCGAAGGATTCACAGTAGGTGATATCAATGGGCAGAATGGATGGTTTGGTCAGTATGGTAACTGGACTGTGGAATCAATAAATCCAGCAAGTGGAAGTCTTCACTTTCAGGGATTATCTGATGGTTTTGGTCAATCAGCTGCCTTCTCACCAGGAGTGGGGATAGGTAGTGATCCAATTTCCTCTATGACCATGAAGGTGAGCGTAACCGGATCTAACGTTACCTGGCAGCTGGTCCCACAATCCCCATCAGCGGGTTTGATCGTTACACGACTACAATTCAACCCTGAAGGATCGGCCAGTGTATTGGTTCCGGATAGTTTGGGTAATGGAGTCTTTGAACCAATAACAGCAGCTGTTCCTTCCGGGTATTTTGATGTAACTATTGAGTCAGTTAGAGCAACGAGTGAATTGACTATTTCCTTTAATGGATCTGAGGTTTTCTCAGGTGTAGGTTTTGCCGGGGATATGGAAGAGTTGGTAGTGTTGTCATTAATGGAGGTCGCTGGTCCTACACTCGATATTGATGATCTAGCGATTAATGATGGTCCAGCGTCAAGTTCGCCAGAATTCGTTACAGTCTCACCGGAGTTTGACTCCTTAGGAGCGGGACAAAGTCTTGATCTTACGGTTACTTTCGATTCTGAGGATTTGGAGTTTGGACTTTATAGTTCTGTCATTACTATTGATGTAGGAGGTCAATCGTTTGAAGTGCCTGCCAGTCTGCAAGTAATTGGTGATCCAGCCATTTTTGTGGATCCAACGGTACTTCAGGCTACTGTACCTTATCAAGGTGATACGGTCAAGACGTTTACCATTACCAATACTGGTGGGAATCCATTGGATTACGGAATTCAGGTAATTGGAGCGGATACGGATGTAGCTAGCCTTCCGGCTAGTCCTGTAAAACAAACCGACTGGAAAACAGATAAAAAGACACAGGATAAGTTGGCGGCTGATAGAGCAGCTAATCCGGTACAGACGAGTGACAAGTCCACATCAACTGATGTGCAGTTACTCGCAGGTGAAGAACTATTCAGTGAAAATTTTGAAGGAGCTAGTTTCCCTCCAGCAGGTTGGGACGTGGAAGACAATGAAGGCACCGGAGTTGTTTGGGGCTTTGCTGCAGACTATGGAGAAGGTAACTATGCTGGTACTGGAGAGGTAGCGACGGTTAGTAGTGATGCTGCAGGAACTCTGGAGTACGATACCGAGCTGATTACGCCATTTATTGGTACCGATGGTTACAAGAATATTGCCGTTCAGTACAACGCTAATTATATCAACTTAAGCGCTGATATACTGGATGTAGATATCCAGTTGGCTGGAGATACCGTCTGGACTAATGTATTAAGCTGGACCGAGGATCATGGCGGTTTTTTTGCTGGTCCGGGAGAACAAGTGATACTTGAACTGGATGATTATCTAGGCAATGCAACGGAGTTTAGACTGAGATGGCATTATTACAACCCAACTACGGGAGACTGGGACTGGTATGCTCAGATTGACGATATTGTTGTTCTGGGTGATCCGAAAGCCTGGTTGGCCATTTCTCCTTCATCAGGTAGTGTGCCTGTTGGTGAATCCGAGGAGTTACTTGCCCAATTTGACGCAGAGGATATCGAAGCAGGATTTTATGTCGGTGGAGCCATTGTTACCAGCAATGCAACCAACTCTCCAATAGTAGGCATGTTGGCCACTCTCACTGTCTTGGGAGCTCCAGAAATGACCGTTTCAGTTGATTCGTTGAGTGAGTACTTATTCGTAGGAGAGACTTCTACTCAGAGCTTTTCAATTAGCAACTCCGGTGAAAGTCCACTTAACTTTGCATTTGATGGAGAACTTCCTGCATCGGCATCTAAGAAAGCAAGAGTAGAGCCCAAAGAAGAACGAGAGAATCCGTCAGCAACATCAGTGAGTCTTGATGATGTTCATGCGATTCCTTCAGGTAGACCAGTTAAACTAGCTGGAACCACGGTATCTGGTACTGGTTTTGAGGAGTTTAGTCCGGGAGATATCGATGGACAAAATGACTGGGTAGCTCAATGGGGTAATTGGACAATTGAGAGTTTCAATGCATTTGAAGGAAGTCAGCATTTTAGAGGGTTAGCTGATGGGCTTGGCCAGTCATTGGCATTCTCACCAGGAGTAGGTGTTGGTTCTGAACCCATTTCTTCCACTACAATGATGATGAACCTTAATGGAACAGATGTTACCTGGCAGGTGATTCCACAATCAACTTCAGCGAAACTGGTAATTACGAGATTTCAAATCAATACTGACAACTCTCTGGAAGTTTTGGTGGCTGATAGTTTAGGCGGAGGTTTTTTTGAGCCTGTGAGCGCTTCACTACCTTCTGGCTATTTCGAACTGCGCATGGATGTAGATCGAACGACTTCAGTGTTTACCATCTATTTTGATGGAGTTCCTGTTCATACAGGTCAAGGTTTTGCCGGTGATATTGAGGAGTTGGCTATTTTGTCGCTTATGGAAGTTTCTGGACCCACGCTGGATATTGATAACCTCAGTATCTGGGATGGAGCTCCTGCTTTGCCTTGGTTTTCTTTAAGCCCACTTTCCGGTACTGTGACGTCTGGAGGAAGTACAGATGTAACCGTTTTCTTTGATGCTACGGATACAGAAAAGGGACTGTACTCTGACGTAATTTCCTTATTCAGCAATGATCCGGAAGCTGCTCAAGTAGATATTCCAATTACGCTGGAAGTAGATCAGAATTTCCCGCCTGTTTTAGCGGTGGTTTCTGATACATCGGTTATTGAATTAGGGACCATGGATCTTACCTTCCTGGCAACTGACGCTGATGATTCGGTTCTTGACGTTAGTTTGACCAGTGTGCCTTCTTTCATGTCTTTAACAAGTTCTGAAGAAGGATCGGCTACCTACAGCATTACTCCTGAGATAGGAGATGCTGGTGATTACTACCTTACTGTGCTGGCACAAGACGGAAGAGGTGAGACAGATACAGCTAGTTTTGTGCTGACTGTCGAGCCATATGGTGTGAATAGCTTCACTCTGATCAATAGCAAAACAGGCGCGGTGGTTACATCCTTTACAGATTCTGTGAATATCGATGTGCAAGACCCCGATTTCCTTAGCTATGTTATTCAGGCAAACACGAATCCTTCAGAAGTTGGTAGTGTGAAGTTTAAAGTGAATGGCCATCAAATGAATACAGATAGTAAGGCACCTTACAAGCTGTTCCCAATACTTTGGTTAGGCGTAGGTAGTGGTAGTCATGAAGTTACTGCAATGCCCTACACCCAAAAATGGGCTCAGGGAGAACAAGGTCAAGCCAAGACTGCTGTGTTTACTTTGGTTAATTCTACCAGTGTTTCGGCTATCAATGTAGTTAATAAGGTAGGAGATGTCTTGATGACACTATCTGATAGTAGCGTAATCGATATCAGTAATCCAGACTTTTCCCATATCAATTTGGTAGCAGAGCTAGACGGTTCCACCACTCAGCTGACTTATAAGCTTAATGGAAACATTAGAAGCATCGATTACTTTGCTCCTTACTCTATGGTTGGAGACTGGTTTGGTTACTTCCAGAAATGGTGGGTGTCACCAGGTATTTATACGGTGGAAGTGACTCCAGTAACAGGTTGGTGGCCTCAGGTAGCAGGAGGCACCATGTCTGTAACATTCGAAGTAGTGAATGGAGCGGCTACAGCCAGAACGTCTGAGTCTGCCTTAGCTGACCAGTTATCAGAAACACCAGAACTTGTGATTTATCCGGTTCCGACTGATGACGTCATTGACCTATTAGCAAAAGGATTGGATTCAGAGCGTATAGAACTGGTCATGACTAATTTACAGGGTCAAGTTGTGCATCAGGAGTTACTCGATTCATCTGAGATTAATGGCAAAAGGCTTTCAACTCAAAGTTTGGGTTTGAAGGCTGGTATCTATTATCTGAAAGTGAGTGATGGTAATGTTCAGTTTACTCGTGAGGTTATTGTGAAATAAGTAGCGAATTAA
Organism: Marinoscillum sp.; assembly: GCA_024305105.1. Taxonomy (GTDB): domain Bacteria; phylum Bacteroidota; class Bacteroidia; order Cytophagales; family Cyclobacteriaceae; genus Marinoscillum. The sequence goes on along the minus strand of JAMWZA010000104.1, from coordinate 2,343 downwards.
TTGTGATTATATTAAAAGGCTGGTTCGTTAGGATCAGCCTTTTACTTTTATGCTGTTTTAAAGATTAAGTACCAAAATCACTGTGTGAAAGGTGATTATTCTTTACTTTAGTCTACATGGACGACATTCAATTGTGGATATACCTGGTTTTTGGTGCGATTTGGTTAATCAGTCGCATATTCAAAAAGAACAACAAGGATGCTACGCCTAGAAAGGCACCCAGGCAATCCCAGCCACAGCAATCTGATCGTCCAAACAAGCCGGTTTCATTTGAGGATTTGTTAAAGGAATTTACGGAAGGAAAAACCGACGAGGAAGAGGAAATAGTAGAGGAGCAACCAGAACCGGTAGAAGCACGACAGATTCTTCAAGAGAGAAGACGGCAAGAAGTAAACACGCCGGATTTTAGTAATGAAGGTAATAATCGTCGTTTTTCAGATGAAGAAAGTCGACGTATCTATGAGGAGTCCATTAAAAGAGCTGAGGGGAGTAAGCTCGATTTTAAGCGAGATGAGCATTTTCGTCTAAAGCTGAAGGATCGTGATGAAGAGGAAGATGATACGTCAGATTTAGCAGGCGAGATATCTGGGATGCTCCAAAACCCTGAAGATGCACGAAAGGCGGTCATTCTTAGCGAGATTCTTACACGTAAGTACTAATCTACATTCGTTATCTTAATTAAAACGGTCAATAGGGTCATAGGACTGTTAATTGACTTGCTGTCTAATTGGATTCATTTTTTGTACTGCTTGCGACTATTCCAGGAGATCGGCCAATTTCATAAATATCTATTTTGATCGTGGAGTGTTCTCCCCAGGGCATAAAAAAAGCAACCCACTTCTGAGTTGCTTTTGTTTATTATTAATGATTTGAGCACTTATCGCTTGCTCAAATCAACATAGTCTCTCTCGTTCTCACCAACGTAAACCTGTCTTGGTCTTCCGATTGGCTCTTTGTTTTCTCGCATTTCTTTCCACTGTGCAATCCAACCAGGTAGACGTCCCAAGGCAAACATTACGGTGAACATTTCAGAAGGAATTCCTAGTGCCCTGTATATGATTCCTGAATAGAAGTCTACATTAGGGTAGAGCTTTCTGTCTACGAAGTACTGATCTTCCAACGCTTCTTTTTCCAAACCTTTTGCAATATCAAGCACTGGATCGTTCACTCCAAGTTTGTCAAGCACATCATCTGCAGCCTTCTTGATGATTTTCGCTCTTGGATCAAAATTCTTATAGACTCTATGTCCAAAGCCCATCAAACGGAATGGGTCATTCTTGTCTTTGGCCTTAGCCATCCACTTCTTGGTGTCTCCACCATCAGCTTTGATACCTTCCAGCATTTCGATTACAGCCGTATTCGCTCCACCATGAAGTGGACCCCATAGTGCATTGATCCCGGCTGAAAGCGAAGCATAAAGACTAGCATGCGAGCTTCCTACAATTCTAACAGTAGAAGCTGAACAGTTTTGTTCGTGATCGGCGTGAAGGATTAATAGTTTATCCAACGCAGCAGTTACTACCGGATCAACTTCGAATTGCTCGGTAGGAAGGCCGAACATCATTTTAAGGAAGTTGCCACAGTAATCTAGACTGTTGTCTGGGTATACCACTGGATGACCCATCTGATTTTTATAAGACCAAGCAGCAAAAGTTGGCATCTTCGCCAAAATTCTGATGATGCTCATGTTGATGTCATCAGCAGGTCTGTTTGGATCTAAACTCTGTGGGTAAAACGCAGTAAGTGAAGTTACCAACGAAGAAAGCACGCCCATTGGGTGTGCAGTGGAAGGAAATCCGTCTAGTAATTTTTTAATGTCTTCATGAACCAATGTGTGGTTGGTTATATCCGACTTAAACTTGTTAAAAGTAGCCGTGTCTGGTAGCTCACCGTAGATTAAGAGGTACGCCACTTCCAGGAATGTAGATTGTTCAGCTAACTGCTCTATTGGGTAACCTCGGTATCTCAATATACCATGTTCACCGTCAAGGAATGTGATCGCGCTTTTAGTAGAACCAGTATTCTTGAAACCAGGATCAATTGTGATCACTCCAGATTCACCTCTAAGCTTGCTAATATCAATCGCTTTTTCCTGTTCTGTACCCTCAATCAGAGGAAGCTCGTAGCTTTTACCATCTACTTTAATCTCGGCTGTATTCGACATCTGTTATGTTACTTTTTAAAAATTGCTAGAATTGGGCTGTAAATTAATTATTTATGATGATTTAACTATTGAATTTTAAAAGTGTTGGGCCCAATTTTAATTTCCATTCAAAATTAATGGAAGTCCGTCATCTCCACCACCAATTACGATCACTTTTGCATTCGGAGAGTTGGCTAACT
>JAMWZA010000103.1 GCA_024305105.1 Marinoscillum sp. | reverse complement strand
TTGTCCATGCGAGCTAAAAGCGATTTACTAGACAAGATAGTCGATCTGATTATTGTTATTTTGGGTATTTCGATTGCTTTCTCCTTGAATAAATGTCAGGAATCCCAAAAGCAATCAGAGATGACAGACTTCTACATTGTAAATATGGTCCAGGAGCTGGAAGAAGATAGCATAGGGTTTACTTATGCGATCAAGGACTGTAGAAACGACCTGGAATATCTGGAGATGTTCGATTCTCTATATCATGCAAATCATCCGCAAATTCTGGATACGTTGGCAAGTTTTGTCTTGAAGGTGAATAATTTTAATCATTACCACATCAATGCCACCTCGTACAACTCCATCATCACCACAGGAAATGTATCCCTGATCAATGATTTGGACCTGAAGAAAGCCATGGTGAGCTATTATGAATATGATGGACAGATCGTCTTTGGTGAGGAAGTTTTCTGGGACTACCTGGAAGATCTGAATGACTTCCTGAACGATAAACTGCTTTTCAGCAAAGCCAGGTTTACAGATAAGAACGTTTTGGAATACACTGAAATGCAGAACAACATCATGAAGATGGCTTCATCCATTGGTCAGAAGAGAAGAATTTACCTGCAAGCTCAGAAAAAGAGAAGCGAGTTGAAGGAAGCTATCCTTACTCACCAAAATAAGGACTAACCCTTCTCCTGTATTTTTCTCACCATTTTCAAAACCATTTTCTTGGGGGCAAATCGGGCACTCTTGGCCATGATCGTGTTCATCGCTCCATGAATAGCCGTCATTTCTCCTTTCATCATGGCCTTGTACCCGTATTCGGCTACTTCACAAGAGGAGGGTAGCTTTTTGCCTTTGAAGAGTTTACTATCTTCTGCATCAGCGGATTCGGAAAAGCCTGACTCTGTCGCGCCAGGACAAAGTGCCGTCACAGAAACGCCAAATTCTTTCCACTCTTCGTAAAGGGCTTCGGAGTAGGCCTGCACATAGTGCTTGGTAGCATAATAGACCGTCATCAAAGGTCCCGGCTGAAATGCCGCAGTGGAAGAGATATTCATGATGTGGCCATGTCCACGTTTCACCATGTCCGAGCCAAAAAGCTTGGTTAATTGGGTTAAAGCGAGAATGTTGAGGTTGATCATCGTTTCTTCCTTTTCCCAGCTGGTTTCGTGGTACAAACCAAAATCACCGATCCCTGCATTGTTGATGAGGTACTCTACTTCTATTTCTTTTTCTACTACGGTATCGTACACTTCCTGAGCAGCATCAGGGATGGATAAATCTTTTGGGATACTCAGGACCGATACCCCAAATTCGCTTTCAAGTTCTACTTTTAGATGAGCAAGTTTGGTGGTGCTTCTTGCCACTATAACAAGGTCATTTTTATTCGATGCGTGTATTTTGGCCAGTTCTAGCCCGATACCACCAGATGCTCCGGTTATGAGTGCGGTATTATTCATTTTGGGTTGGTGTTTTCAAGTTGTGTGATACCACAAAATAACTCAAAAACACTAGAATAAAAATGACCCCAATACTGGTATATATGGTCCATTCCAAAGACGTTTCCAAACCCCAACCAATAACAATTGGGCCCAATGCTGTAGAAACTACCATAATCATGGTAATCATACTTTTGATGGCACCAAGGTTTTTGGCTCCGTACATTTCCGCCCAGATAGCCACGCCGGTAAGTGTTCCCAAACTGGCAGTCATCCCTAACAAACACATGTAGATCAAAGCAAAAACCTTGTGCTCTCCTATGTTTAATACCAATAAGCCTATGGCAACAGGGAGCAAGTAAAAAATAAATACTCTTCTTGCCGTAAACCGATCAATTAATGACCCTCCTATAAAGGACATAAGCACTTTGGTGACTCCAAATCCGATGAAGGTTGCAGCCATCCAGTCCATGGACCAACCTTTAGCTTCAGCGATTAGATTTTGATGAATAAAGATGCCGGTGATGAAAAAAGGTAAGAAGAGCATCACTGGCAGCAACAGGTAAAAGTAAGGATCTTTTAGTACCTGTCGCCTTGTGAAATCACTTGTTGATTTTGATTCGGTGCTGGTTTCCTCGGTAGCGTCTGGATGGTGGTTTCTGATTAAAAGTAAAGTAGCAGGAATGAAAATTAAAGCAGCTCCAGCCCCAAGACAAAGCCAGGCATTTTCCCATCCCATGATTCCAATTAAGGAGATGAAAACAATTGGCATAAAGGTCTCTGCGATGGATAACCCCATGCTGCTTAGTGAAAGTCCCTTGCCACGGTTTTTGGTAAAAAACTTAGCTATGGCAGTAGATCCAATCAGGATCATTCCTCCCTGTCCGAAAAATCGCAATAAGAACAAGCCCGGCAAGAGTACCGGAAGTCGGGAACTTAAAAACATCACACAGCAAGCCACAATCAAACCGAGACCACCAAGCAGACTCACCACCGTTAGTTTAGCTCGATCTACCCAGCCACCGATAAGTGGTAAAGTAAGTGCGCTGGCGATGGTCGCAATAGCGTACCGGTTGCTAAACCCAAGACTTGTTAGTTCCAGATCGGCCTGGATGTATGGCACACAAACGGAAATCAGGAAAGTTTGCCCGATCGCGGAGAAGAAATAATGAAGTGCTCCATACCCCAGTATTTCGGGATGGTTTTTACTGATTTGGAAATAGGACATGCAAATTTACAGATAAGTCAGCAAATCTAGTCTTTCTGTAGATGATCGCTAATTAATTGAGCTTCTTATTGAAATATCGATGATAAAAACAATCCGATGTTAACACCTACTCACTTCTCAACGTTCTTGCCGGATTGATCCTGGATATCCGGGTTAGGTGACTTAGTGAGATTCTTAAACTGGTTATTATCATCTTTTTATTGGAAAAAAGTGGACCTCTGGTGTCTAGTCAAAACTACAAATATTAGAGAGTAAGGCAGTCCATTAATCTTCATTCGTCTGGATCAATGGTGAAGGTGAGTGTTTGGCTATTGTACCCGGCAAATATTCCAAACCCTCCCTCGATGTTGTTGTAAACCTGTGCAGCTTCCGCAAATGGATTGTCTTCCGCATCCTGTTGTAGTGTTCTGCTTACCCGGTATTTGTAGTACGCTTCAGAAACGCTTCTAACCTCCAGGTGTAATTGGGATTCCTCCAAATCAGACTGTCCATCATAGTTGTAGGGGTAATAGTAGAATTCAATGGTTTGGGAATGTTGCTTTCCATCAAATAACTCATCACTAAAGAGGGTGATGTCGCCTGTGTCTTCAAATTCATTTAGATCGGCACCTACATTGTTGTAATAGAGTTGCTCTTTGAACGTGCCATTGATATAGTGGTAGCTGGTGTCTTCATCTTCATAATACTCATACATTGGTTGGTCAATGTACAGAAGTACTTCATAATAGTTGGTGCCAGCCGGGTCCTCAAAGCTGTAGGTAAATCTCGTCACCTGATCGCCCCATTCATTGGAAGTGAAAAGGACTTTGTCAACTTTTGGTTTGGAAGAATTAAGCGGGATGACATCTTGAGACTGAATAACTGGATGTCCTGATCGTGAAGCACGTATGGAATATTGTGACTCAGGCTTAGGGTAATAGTACAATTTGTAACTTTCGTATTCTTCGGTCTGGGTAGCTTTTCCGATGGACGTGCCATCTTCGAAGACTTCTATGTCTACGCCAGAAATACTTCGGGAATCGTTATACATATCATCGTCAAGAATATCCTTGCTGAGGCTGACATCAAATGTGAAAGTCGTATCTGTCCCAAAGTAAGAATTGACGACAAGTAAGGGCTCATGCTCTGGTAAGTCTACGTCAATTATGGTTTCACAACTCCAGGCTATACAGGCCACGAGTACAAAGAATGGGATGGTGTTTTTCAATGATTTCATGGGCTTAGAATTTAAAGCTGTATCTCAAGTACGGAATGATTGGAAATAAGCTGTACTGGTAAAAATGCTTGTTACCGTTGCTATCATATCCTTCGTCGATGTAGAAAGGGTTCTTGCGGTTGTAAACATTATAAGCTCCAAATGACCAGGATCGGGTTCCTCGTTCTTTCTCTTTGGTCCATGTGAGCCCGATATCCATGCGATGATAGGCAGCCATGCGGTAGCCGTTTCGACTTCCGTAGTTGATTACTTCATTGGACCAGAAGTACTGCCCAGCTTTGGCTCGGTACGAAGACTGGGGCAAAGTCATAGCGTTTCCAGTACCATAGACCCAGGTAGCCGAGGCTGTAAACCGCTTGGAAAACTGGTATACCCCCACTACACTTAGGTCATGTCGTCGGTCGTATTTGTAAGGGTAGGTTTTACCAAAGTTTAGCTCCTGAAAAGTTCTGTTGGTCCAGGATAACGTATATCCAATCCACCCCGAAAACTTACCCGTCTTTTTCTGAATGAGTAATTCTGCGCCATAGCTTCGTCCGCGTCCACTAGTCACTTTATCTTGCCAATCTGTACCAAGGTTAAAAAAAGAAGCACCTTCTTCATACTCGATGAGGTTATCCATTTCTTTATAATAACCCTCCACGCTAAACTCGTACCCTTCTATTGTCTTTGCTGCTCCGAGTGCTACCTGCCAACTGGTTTGTGGCTTTACCTGATCAGTGGCCGGTACCCATAGATCTGTTGGCAGTCCTATGCCACTGTTGGTGAGCAAGTGAATGTACTGTGCCATGGTTGCGTAAGATGCTTTGATGGATAAGTCACTTGAAACCAGGTAGCGAAGTGAAATGCGTGGCTGGAGTGAGTGATAATATTTCTGATTGACTAAAAAAGAAGAGTAATGAACACCAACATTGCCACGAAGTTTACTGGTTAGGTTGATATCATCCTCGGCGTACATATAAAATTCTAATGCATCGGTTTGGGCTGAATTGATGACGGTGTCCTGCGCACCTTCAGTGTCCGTGTCATATCCGAATATTCCTGGGTTGAATGTATGATGGGTGGCGGACAAACCAAACTTGAAATTGTGTGTGGGATTGGGTAGGTAGTCAAAGTCCGCTTTCAGGGAGAAGTCATTTACTCCAGAGTAGTATTCTATGAGCTCATTGGAAACTTCTCGGCCTTCATTATTGGTGATGACATCTTCATACTCACTAAAAATTCTGAACTTGTATTTGCTAAATGTTCCCGTCAGGTTTCCAAAGAGCTGTGGATTAAAGACGTGGTTCCATCGGACTGCAGCGATCGTATTTCCCCAACCCAGTCCAAAGTTTTCATTAGATTCTACCTGTTCGTCTCCATCCTGATATTCGTATTTGATTTTCCCAAACCCCTTATCATAACCATTATAAAAGCTGAGATAAAGACGGTCATTATCACCAAACTGATGATTGATCTTTCCATTCAGATCGTAGAAATAGTAACCACCGGTTTCGTTACCGCCTGAAACGGCTTTGATGATAGGTCTGGTGAGCAGGTCAATGTAAGTACGCCTGCCTGATACGATGAAAGAGGTTTTTTCATTTTTGCCAATGGGTCCTTCGAGTGTCAGTTTAGAAGAAATTAGCCCAATAGATCCTTCACCTGAAAACTTTTGATTGTTGCCTTCTTTCATGGTAATGTCAATCACTGATGACAAGCGTCCTCCATACCGTGCCGGGAATCCTCCTTTTACCACATTTACTTTATTGATGGCATCAGGGTTAAACACCGAAAAGAATCCAAACAAGTGTGAGACATTGTAAACAGGGACACCATCGAGTAAGATGAGGTTTTGGTCTGGACCACCGCCACGTACATACACTCCGCTCGAACCTTCAGAGCCACTTTGAATTCCTGGAAGCAATTGTAACGTCTTCAGTATATCCGCCTCACCCATGAGCACTGGCAGTGCTTTGATTTGCTCGATAGGCACATCGATCGTACTCATCTGTGGAGATTTTTCAATCTGTTCTTCTGCCGTTATGACTACCTCGTCTAGTGTTTCACCCGCTTTTAGCTCAAAGTTGAGTCGTACGTTTTCATTTAGCAAAATCGTTTTCTCTACCGCCTGATACCCTACGAATGAGATGATTAAAGTGATCTCGCCAGCTGGCAAGGTGAGCGAGTAAAATCCAAATGTATTGGATATGGTTCCGTTGGTGGTTCCTTTTTGCAGGATGGTGGCACCGATCAGGTTCTCACCGTTTTCTGCGTCACGCAGGTACCCATTTACAGTAAAGCTTTGGGCAAAAATGGCCAGGTTAACGGCCACCAAACCTAGAGTCAATGCGAGTTTTTTCAAGGCGAACAGGTGTTAGGCTAATTAAATTATTTTAGGTCAACTAGAAATCAAGACCCCTGAATAAACGATAAAGATGGAATACTATTTCGCAAATAGCGATTGGTAGGCAGAATTTAACTTTCAGATAACAAGCTCAGGAAAGTACGGTCAGGTTCCTTGTACTATTGGAAGAAAGGTTTTTCTTGATTAGTTACTAAAAAGTAGAACATATATGAATCGTTCTCCGTACATTAGTTCTACAATTTAGTAACAAAGGAGTTTACTCCAGATAATGCAGACTATGAAAGAAACAAAACTTGGTGAATTTGAAGAAGTGCTCTTATTGCTCGTGGGTATCCTTGAAGAAGACGCCTACGCATTTAAAATAGCCGAAGAGTTTGAGGCGCAATCCGGGCGGTCAGCTTCCATAGGTTCGGTACATTCTACATTAGATCGGTTGAAGGAAAAAGGATTTCTTACATCGGAGATGGGACAACCAACCGCTGAACGAGGGGGACGCAGGAAGCGGATTTACACCATTACCAATGTAGGACGGAATGCACTGCAAGCTTCCAGAGATTTTAAGGTCAACCTGTGGAATCAATACCCGGGCTTAGCCATCGATAAGCTCAATATTTTAGGCCTCTAGTGGATCGAAAATCGAACATACCACCCAAACTAGCTCAGTGGCTCTTACTCAGATTTCTCCGAGAGGACTATGCGGAGGAAGTACTCGGTGACCTTGATGAGAAGTTCTACTCTGTCAGCCAAAAGAGTACTCCATTGAAAGCCAAACTCAACTACTGGAAGCAGGTGATTCAATACCTGCGTCCATTTGCATTCAAAAGATCAAAACACTCAATCAGGACAACTATGCTTCATCATTACTTAAAGGTCTCCTGGAGAAATATTCTTCGGAGCAAGGGATTCTCGTTTATCAATGTCTTTGGCCTGGCTTTTGGCCTTACGGCCAGCGTGCTCATTATGATGTACGTGCTGGACGAATGGAGTTATGACAAACACCATGTTGGTGGTGATCGAATTTATCGGATTGCTTCGGAAAGTGACACAGATAAATGGGTAGCAGTACCTGCACCAGTTGGTGGAGCTATCAAAGAGAGCTTCCCTGAAGTGGAAACAGCTGCACGTTTGGTGCGTATTCCTGGGTTTGAAACCATTCTTTTGAAGGGGCAGAAAGCCGAAAAGCAGTTTTTCGAGACGAACGTCTTCTATGTCGATAGCACTTTCTTTGATGTATTCACTTATGACTTTTTGTATGGAGATGCTGATGCTCTTTCTAAGCCAAATACCATAGTCATTTCAGACGATGTAGCCACTAAGTTTTTTGGAGATGCCAATCCGATTGGAGAACCACTTACAATTGGTCTTTCATTTGGAGACTTTATCTATACCGTCACTGGAGTTTTTGATCGGGAAAGGTACAAATCACACATTCCGGCCAATGTACTGCTATCGATGGACAACAACGACATTGGTTCCTGGGTAAAGCAACAGCAAAGCTGGATTTTCAATGGTCTTTTTCATACGTATGTGAAAGTGAGACCGGGAACTGATTCTGAAGCGTTTGAAAGAAAAGTTGATAACCTATATCAGGCAGAGGCTGGTGAGGATCTGGAACAAGCCGGGTTTACCAAATCACTTTACCTCCAGCCAATGGAGGACATCTACCTTCACTCCAATCTTGGATACGAAGTTGCTTCCAATGGCAACATGACCTATCTGATTATTTTCTCCTCCATCGCTCTGTTTTTGGTGGTCATTGCCTGTGTTAATTTCATGAACTTGAGCACAGCTAAGAGTGAGCAACGAGCCAAAGAAGTTGGCTTACGAAAAGTAGTTGGTGCTTTCCGTTCTTCACTAGTCGGTCAGTTCATGATGGAATCTTTACTCATGAGTGGCTTGGCATTAATCATTACACTGATTTTACTTCAGTTGGTAACTCCTTATTTCAATGGATTGATCTCAAGAGAACTTTCCCTCTGGAACATGCCAATAGTTTTGGTTCTTTTGGTAGGGTTGACTTTTGCTTCTGGAATTGTTTCTGGACTCTATCCTTCTTTTTACCTCTCGTCTTTTGGGCCAGCGGCAGCACTTAAAGGAAGCTTGAAAAATTCCTATTCTGCCAAAGCGATCCGACAAGGGTTGGTCGTCTTCCAATTTACCATATCCAGTATTTTGATACTAGGAGTAATTCTTATCAATCAACAAATGCAGTACCTGTCTAGCCAGGAGCTCGGGTTTGATAAAAGTCATAAATTGATATTGCCACTTAAGACCGGCGAGTCCATTCAGAATAGTGAGCTTCTAAAAAGCCAACTTCGAAGTAACAGTGAGGTGCAGCAAATGACTGTAGGAGGTGTTTATCCAGGCATTGAGTTAGTGACCGATATGTTGTTTTTTGCGGAGGGTAAGACTTCTCAGGAGAATGTGGACATTCAAACGACTTATGTAGAGGGTAACTACATTGAAACATTGGGGATCGAACTGTTGAAAGGTCGAACATTCTCATCAGAGTTTAAATCAGATACCAATGCCGTGGTACTTAATGAGTCTGCCATCAAAGCACTTGGCTATGATGTAGAATCGGCATTGGGCAAACAAGTCTATTATGCGCTTAATGGTGAGCGTTATGCCATGCGAATTATAGGTGTGGTAGCCGATTATCATTTTGAGAGTTTGCAGCATGAGATAGAACCATTAGCATTATTGATTTCTCCAGCTTTTAGTGGCCCTACGCGCTACTTCATTATGGATGTCCAAAGTGCCAGCTATACATCATTAGTGCAATCAATAGAGCGCGTTTGGGATGAAGTGAATCCGGGATCTCCTTTTCAATATAGTTTTTTGGACGCTGATTTTGAAAGAAACTACCGCAAGGAAATGCTGACCATGCAGTTGATTCAAAGTTTTACATTGATCGCCATCGTTATTGCCTGTCTTGGATTATTTGGATTGGCGGCTTTCACCGCTGAGCGTAAGACGAAAGAGATTGGTGTTCGAAAGGTTCTTGGAGCAAGTGTCGGTCAGGTGGTGGTTTTGCTGTCTAGTGAGTTTGCCAGACTGGTATTAATAGCTGTAGTCATCGCAGCTCCAATAGCGTATTTCATGATGGATGAGTGGTTAAATGAGTTTGCTTACCGTATTGAGATGTCATGGTGGGTATTTCTTGTGGCAGGATTGATAGCGATGACCATGGCCATACTGACGGTTAGCTTTCAGGCCATAAAAGCTGCTTTATCCAATCCAGTAAAGTCCCTCAGATCCGAATGAGAGAGCGGAGAAATATACCGCCCAAAATAGCTCAGAGGCTCTTACTCAGGTTTCTCCGAGAGGACTATGCGGAGGAAGTACTCGGTGATCTGGATGAGAAGTTCCTTTCGGTTTGCCAAAAGCAATCTAATCTAAGAGCCAAACTCAACTACTGGAAGCAGGTGATTCATTACGTGCGGCCATTTGCATTCAAAAGATCAAAATACTCAAAACACAGTTTCATGTTAGGACATTACATCAAAATTTCATGGCGTTCCATTCTTCGACATAAGGCGCTTTCTACCATTAAGATTGGTGGATTTGCGGTCGGTATTGCCGCGTGTTTACTCATCGCTCTCTATGTTGGAAACGAATTGAGCTATGATTCTCATTATCAGGATCAGGACCAAATATTCCGAATCACCAATCAATGGACAGAAGGTGGGGAGGTAGGGAGATGGTCCAATCTACAGGGACCGCTAAAGGAAGTTATTGAGGAGAATATTCCCGAAGTGGAACAAGTAGCTAAAACGGTTTTTTGGAGCTGGGGAAACGCGGGAACGAATCTTGTTAGAACGGAATCGTCGCAACTGAATATTGAGGAAGGTGGCTTCATCTATGCGGACCCTGAACTGCTTGACATCCTGCAAGTCAAAATGGTATATGGAGTTAGAAGTCAGGCGCTGACCGCTCCCAACTCCCTGGTCATATCACGATCTATCGCTGACAAATATTTTCCAAATGTGGACCCGGTTGGTAAGCAAATCATTCTGAATGACAAGACGGACGAGGCGTACACTGTTGGTGGCGTGATGGCTGATTTTCCAGACAATTCGCACATTCAGCCTGATTTTATCATGACCCTGGCAGAACGTCAATCTGGGCCCGGGACTGGAGGTTGGTGCTGTACCAATTACATATTTTATACGAAGATTAAAGCAGGCGCTGATAAGCAGCGCGTAGAACAGAAGTTGCTCGATGTACGAGACAGCTATGTCATGGGACAGTTGAAAACAGCCGGTAAAACAGGGTTGGAAGAGATGGAACTGCATCATTCGTATTATCTCCAACCAATAGCTGATGCGTACATTAATACAGCTGAAGTAAGCGATGATATCACTCATGGTTCCATGGAGCTGGTATGGATTTTTGGAGCTATCGCCATGGTTATACTGCTTCTGGCTTGTGTTAATTTTATCAACCTCACCACCGCAAAGTCCCTGCAAAGAGCGAAGGAAGTGGGATTGAGAAAAGTAGTGGGATCCGTTCGTTCTGATTTGATTGGACAGTATTTGTCAGAGTCTGTTGTGTTCAGCATGCTTGCAATTCTTCTTGCTCTCATCATTGCGTATGTAGCACTTCCCGGCTTTAACCAACTTGCCAATAAGTCCCTGATTATGCCCTGGTTTTCCTCGTGGTTCTTACCGTCACTGTGTGCAGTTGGTGTTTTGATTGGGGTGATTTCTGGAATCTATCCAGCATTTTATTTGTCGAAATTCAGACCGGTGGAAGTGCTAAAGGGCAAAATCTCTGCTGGGCGTGGGACTGCTCATGTGCGTGGGGCTATGGTGGTGTTTCAGTTTATGGTGACCATCGTACTTCTGATTGGCGCGATTGTGACCCATCAGCAGTTTCAGTTGATTATGAATAAGTCACTTGGTTATGATAAGGATCAGGTCATCACCATTCATGGCCTCAATACATTGGATTCCGCCAATAAGGCCTCTCTAAAGCAGGAAGTTTTGAACCTGCCATCAGTACAAGGAGCAACTGTTAGCGATTTCCGACCAGTAGCTGGAACGGCCATTCATAACCGGACTTATTGGCTGGCAAGCGCACGGTTAATTGATGATGGTTTTGAAGCTGCTCGCTGGTCAGTTGACGAGGATTATTTGGATACTTATGGGATGCGTCTTGTGGCCGGAAAGAACTTTTCGGGAGCTGCCTCTGATCAGGAAGCCTTGATCATAAATGAGACGATGGCAGGGATGCTTGGTCTTCAAGAAGCTGTAGGAGTTCAGGTAATCGATATGTTTGATCAAAAATATCGGGTCATTGGCATTGTTCAGGATTTTCATTTTGAGACACTTTTTGCAGAAGTAGAGCCATTGGCGATGGTCTATGGATCTGGAAAATCTGTACTATCTGTGAATATTTCTTCTGAGGATGTTGCTAACACTTTGTCATCAATCGAAGCGGTTTGGAATGATTTTAAGCCCAATCAACAATTCCGATATGCTTTTCTCAATCAAAGTTTCCAGAAGATGTATGAAAGCTTCATTCGTGCTAAGAGTATATTTCTGGTTTTTGCCGTTCTTTCTATCATCATTGCCTGTTTGGGTTTATTTGCGCTTTCAGCCTATATGGTAGAGCAACGCAGCAAAGAGGTCAGTATCCGCAAAGTATTGGGTGCAAGCGTTGCTGGAATATTTACCCTGTTATCTTTCGACTTTATCAAGTTGGTCTTAATAGCACTGCTTCTCGCCATTCCTCTTGGCTGGTTCTTAATGGATGTCTTTTTGGGCGATATTCACAATCGCGTAGACTTATCGTGGTATTTGTTTGCCTTTGCAGGAGTGGTCGGTGTGCTCGTGGCAATGATCACCATCAGCTTTGAAACCATCAAGGCAGCTCTGGTCAATCCGGCCAAAAGACTCAGGTCGGAGTAAGTACCTAATTCATTTCATTTGCTTTTAGGAATTAAATAAATTCTTATTTCTTTTGTTTTTAGGAAACTAATCAGAATATTTGTTTTGAGAATTATGCTCTTTGATTCAACTCAGGCACCTTAGGTGTAAAGGACTTGATGTTGTTAGATGTCAATTCTCAATAATGAAATCCCGAATTATTTGGGTTAGGAATAAAATGACTAATTATAACCAATTCGAATATGAAACTTGGTGCATTTGAGGAACTTGTGCTGCTGGCAATAGGCGCTCTAGGGGATGACGCTTATGGCGTGACCATCAAGGAAATACTCAAAGAAAAAACCGGAAAGAAGCCAAGCATTGGAGCTTTGCACTCCGCACTCTACCGACTAGAGGATAAGGAGTTTGTCACTACACATGAAGGCGGTGCCACTGCTGAGCGCGGAGGTAGGCGTAAGAAATACTATCAGCTGACCAGCTACGGTATTCGAATACTGGAAGAAGCAAATGAACTCAGAATGGCTTTTTCGAGAAATATTCCTGGACTAAATCTCAAAACTCAGGAATGAGCCCAATCAATTCACATCTTCCCAAATTGGCTGATAAGCTTTTACAGTGGATTCTACCCGATCATATGGTGGAATTTATTGTCGGAGATCTGGAGGAGTATTTTGCCATGCGTCAGGAGAAATTAGGACTGCTCCGGGCGAGATTATGGCTGCTGATAGATGTGATCAGTGTTTGCGGTTCTTTCGCTTTCAAAAAAATAAGATCAAACTCAAACTATAGGACTATGTTCAAGTATTATTTTAAGCTTTCCTGGCGCAATATGGCCAAGCAAAAAGTGTACTCATCCATTAAAATTGGTGGTTTTGCCTTAGGTATTGCTGCTACACTACTCATCGCTCTTTTTATTCGGGACGAACTAAGTTTCGATAAGCATTACAAGAATCAGGACCAGATTTATCGGGTGCTCAATGAGTCTACACATCCAGAGCACATGGAGCGTTGGTCTGCATTTCCGCCACCGATCAAACCGGCTCTGGAAAATGAGTTTCCGGAAATCCAATCAGTCGGAAGATTAATCAACTTTGATTGGTTTGATGCGGGCAGCAATCAATTCAGGCCGATTGAAGAAAAAGCCAACATCTATGAGGAAGGTTTTGTCTATGTCGATCCAGAAATGCTGGATATATTGGAAATATCGATGGTTTATGGTGATCAGTCTGCACTGGATAATCCAAAGTCTATGGTCATATCCAAATCAAAAGCGGATAAGTATTTTCCAAATCAGGACCCGGTTGGCAAGCAGATCATTCTCAATGAAAACGATAACAGCATCTACACCATCGGTGGTGTGATGGAAGATCCCAGAACCAATTCATTTTTTCAATTCGATTTTCTAATCACCCTAAAAGCGGAAGAATTTTGGGAGGGAGAACAAACATCCTGGGGATCGTGGAATTATTCGGTATTCGTAAAAATGAAAGAGGGCGGTGACCCACGGCAGTTTGAAGAAAAGCTCCTGGTCATCCGTGACGATTACATTGTCCCATACAATAAGGAACGCGGAGATCAGCGAGCCGACGACATGGCTAAGTATTACCGATATGATGTACAGCCAGTGGGTGATATTCACTTACATTCTCAAGTCACTCACGACAACCTGAAGCATGGTGATATCGATACCGTTTGGTTATTTGGTGCGGTGGCCTTTTTCATCTTGTTGCTGGCCTGTATCAACTTCATAAATCTCAGTACGGCTAAATCTGCCAATCGCGCAAAGGAAGTGGGAATGCAGAAAGTGTTTGGATCAGTCAAATCTGAAATCGTGAGACAATTTTTTACTGAGGCGTTTCTCTACACAATGGTTTCTTTTCTGGTAGCAGTTGGAATCGTGCTGGTTTCGCTGCCCTTTTTCAATACATTGGCGGATAAGAATTTGAGTATACCTTTTTCGGAATGGTGGCTTGTTCCATTGCTGCTGGCGTTTGTACTCACAGTAAGTTTCCTCTCTGGTTTGTATCCATCATTTTATCTGGCCGCTTTTCGACCCATTCAGGTAATCAAAGGCAATCTGAGTAGGGGTGCTAAAAATTCTAAATTTCGAGGTACACTCGTTGTTTTCCAGTTTGCCACATCTATTGTGTTGATAATTTGTACGATCGTCACTTACCGCCAAATGGATTTTATTCTGAACAAGAAGATTGGTTTCAACAAGGATCAGGTGCTGATGATCCAGGGTGCGAGCACTCTGGGGAATAAAGCCGAAGCTTTCAGAAATGAACTAACGCGCCTCTCGGCTATTGAAAATGCAGCTTATACGAGCTATCTGCCTGTAGACGGTACCAAGCGCGATGGCAACTCATTCTGGAAAGAGGGTAGAAGAAAAGAAGATAAAGGTGTCGGCGCTCAGAAATGGCGTGTAGATGAAAACTATCTCACCACGATGGGGACCAAACTTGTTGCCGGGCGTAATTTTTCTGCTGATCGCGCTTCCGATTCCACTGCCATTATCATCAACGAAAGCATGGTGAAGGAAATGGGTTTTGAGAATCCAATTGGTCAAAAAATCACCAATAGCTTTGAACCGACTTTTCATGTGATTGGCGTGATTGAAGACTTTCATTTTGAGTCCTTTGAACGTGAGGTGGGGCCATTATCCTTGGCGTATGGAAGCTTTGGGTCGATCATGGCGGTCAGATTCCAACCAGGAAATACCGATCAGATGCTGGCACAGGTCAAAGAAGTGTGGGACGAGTTTATGCCCAATCAGTCCATACGCTACACATTTATGGATGACAGCTATGCACGGATGTATGATCAGGTTAACCGTACAGGCAAGGTGTTTACGTTGTTTGCAGTGCTGGCGGTAATTGTGGCTTGTCTTGGCCTGTTTGCACTCTCTGCATTCATGGTGGAGCAGCGAGGTAAAGAGATTAGCGTTCGTAAAGTACTCGGAGCCAGCACCACACAAATTTTCGGGTTACTCACTTCCAATTTTGTGAAGCTTGTGCTGATTGCTGTGGTGTTGGCATTGCCGGTAGGGTATTACATGATGCGCTCATGGCTTTCGGATTACAAGTACCACGTGGACATTACCTGGGATGTGTATGTGATCGCGGGGCTGGTGGCCGTTTTCATCTCGCTCATTACGATAAGTTCAGAGTCGCTAAAGGCTGGCTGGATGAATCCGGTGAAGAAGCTTCGTTCGGAGTGAGTAATCGTTTCAATTCTCTAAAATCGTACTCCTTGATGGTAACACCAGTTGCAGAAATACGTGACTGGTGGTTTTAATCAAAGTATTTTCTACTTTCCGCGATCGCTTACTCAGATGCCTCCTGATCTCTCGAATACAATATGCGTAAGATTGTGAGGGTTTTAACATCAGAAAGTTATTAAGAGAGAAATCAATCTGGCAATTCCTCTTTGCGCCTGTCCAAATCGTCAAGGTTGGTCTTTTTCCAGAATTCTACTTTGGTAATGACCGCTGCCCTGGAAACGATATGTGCGGCTAAAGGTGAGATCAGGTAGATGAAAAATATGATGGCGAAGATTTCAATAAAAATGAGAATATCATCGTAGTGAATTCCCACGCCTAATAGAATTAAGGAAACACCTAGTACTACCGCTTTGGTGCTTGCGGAGTTGCGAATGTAGAAGTCTGGTAGTCGGATCATACCGATGGAGGATATCAGCATGAAAATTGCCCCCAAAAGAATCAATAGTGCGCTGATGATTTCTTTAATCATTTTCTTGGTGTTTATTTCGCTTCTGTACGAGATAGTATGCAAAAGTCATCGTGCCAACAAACGCCACCAAGCTAATAGAGAGTGCCACATTCAGGTAGGCTTTTTGTTCTGAAATGATGGAATAAATGGCTAAAACTGCCAATAAGTTAGCCGAAAAAACATCCAGCGAGATCACGCGATCTGGCAAGCTTGGACCTTTGATAAACCGTACCAATGTCAAGAGCATACTAATGCTCATAATAACGATGGCTATATTAAATATGGTGGTCAAAAAACTCATAGACTTCTACATTCTGGTTATGTTCAAAATCTTCTTTTCAAATCCATCTTTGATATCTTTCCTTACCTGCTCCAAGTCACCCGACTTTACATATACTTCGTGTATGTAAAGTGTTTTCTTGTCCTCAGACACGTCTATTGCTAGAGTTCCCGGCGTTAGGGTGATGAAGTTGGCAAGTAAAGTGATTTCAAGATCTGTTTTGGCGTCAAGTGGAACCGCTACTATCGCCGGGCGCATGTGATCTTTAGGAGTTAATACATCATATGCTACCTTGACCGACGCAATGATAAGCTCCTTAAAGTAGTAAAGAATCAAAACGACAATCCTGAGTAGCTTGAAAAAGGCCTTTCTGTTATAAAAAACTGAAAGCAACCAAAAAACCACCATCCAGCCAGCGAAAAGTGAAATCATCCACAATCCTGTAGTAGGAATGCCTGGATAGATGGCACTCGTAAACCAGGTCATTAAAACAGCCAGGAGTATGTTGAGCAGGATTATCATTGATTCAGCACATTTTTAATATAAACCTGAGGGTCAAGTAACTGTTCGGATGCTTTCTGTGAAAGCGTGAGCAACAGATCTGGGAAGAAACTCATCAAAAGAGTGCAAACGGTTAAGAAAGCAGAAGCAATAAGCAGTAGATATTTTTTCTTATAAAGTTGAGACTTTGTTAATTGAATTGTTTCTCCTTCTGGTACGTCAGACCAGAATGCATGCTTCCATATTTTGCTCATCGAAAATAGTGTCAACAGACCAACAAGCAAAGACACGAAAACAATTAAGTACTGCTCCGACTCCATGCCTGCCCTGGCGAGGATGAATTTTCCCCAAAATCCAGACAGTGGAGGTATCCCTGCAAGCGAAAATGCAGAGATGACAAACAGTACGGTAACAAACGGGTATTGCCTATAAAGTCCACCAAGTTTACTTAAAAGTGAGTGGCCGTTTATGTCTTTTACAATCCCTGAGATCATAAAGAGATTGGATTTGACAATGATATGATGCGCCATGTAGAAAATGGCTCCAGCGAGTGCCCATTGAGTCAACAACGCCAATCCCATAACCATATAGCCAATTTGGCTAACAATGTGAAAGGAAAGGACTTTTCTGAAATCGTTTTGTGCTACAGCTCCTATGACTCCAAAAAACATGGTGAGTCCAGCTACAATCAGCAGAAATCCATGCGTAAGGGCTATATCAAAAGTAAACAAGAGCGTAAAAAACCGAATGAGCGCGTAAACACCCACTTTGGTAAGTAGTCCAGCCATCAATGCAGCCACTGAGATAGGTGGTGTAGGGTAGGAGGCCGGCAACCAGGAAAATAGTGGGAACAGAGCCGCTTTGATACCAAACCCCATAAAGAAGAAGACGGCTGAAATGATAATGTAAGGTTGATTGGGGTGATTTGGTATGACAGAGGCCAAATCAGCCATGTTCAGCGTACCCGTAAGCCTGTAGAGAATACCAATACCCATCAACAGAAATCCAGAGGAGATAAAACTCAGAATGACATATTTTACTGCTCCTTCTAATTGTGCTTTGTCATTTCCCAAAATGATGAGCACGAAAGAAGCTATTAACATCACCTCAAACCACACGTAAAGATTGAAAATATCTCCGGTTAAAAAAGAACCGCAAACACCAAATATCATCACCAAAAGTATTGGGTAGAACCCGTTCTTTTTTCTTGATTTTGAAACATCTTGAATGGAATAAATAACAGTGGCCAAAGAAATAATGGATGAAATCAGTACCAGAATTGCAGAAAACAGGTCTGCCACAAGTGTAATGCCAAACGGAGCTGGCCAGTTACCGATTTGTAATGCCAGCATTTCGTTCTGGTATACGGCGATTACCAGCAATCCTGCCGTAAATAGATAAAGTGCACTAGAGGTTATGGCAAAGGCTTGTTGCACTTTCCAGTATTTCCAGAAAAACAAACTACCGATGAACCCAAATAGGAGTATCCATAGTGGAAACATGAGATATGGTAATTCTGGTAGAGTCATCTTATGCGATCCTATCGGTTGAGTTCAATTCATCTAAATCTTCCGTTTCCACATCTTCATGAACCTTTTTAAGTAAAACGATCATGAATAATTGCACGCCTATGCTGATTACAATTGCCGTAAGAGATAGAGCCTGAGGTAGCGGGTCTGCAAGGGCTTGGTTGTGATCTGGGGCATTGGTGAGGAGTGGTGGAGCATCCTTGGTCACTCCACCTATGGTAAAAATGAAGAACACCGTTGCATAGCCAAACAAGATGACACCAATAATCAATTTGAAGAAGCTTTTTTGAAACATCAAAAAGACACTTGAAGTAAATAGCATGCCAATAATCAAAGCAATGATGAAATTCATATTTTATTCTTCTGTCAATAAAAAAGTAATTTGCAATACCACGCCAACGACCACTAAAAAAACTCCCAGATCAAAAAAAATAGGCGTACCAACTTTTCCAATAAGGGGTAGTTTAGTTTGAGCCCAGCTTGCCGTGAGGTAAGGATATCCTTTGGCCATAGAGAATAACCCACTCACTGATGCGAGCAACAACCCAAGGCCAGCTAAAAGCACAGGTCGTACTTTATAAATCTTAATCGTCGCCTGATACCCGAATATCATCGAGTGAAGCATCAACGGAATCGTAGCAATCAAGCCTGCAATAAACCCACCGCCAGGTTTGTCATGTCCTCTGAAGAACACGTAAACGGCAATTCCAATGAAAAGAGGAACAAGCGCTTTGAGAATGGTTGATAGAATCAGTGTCCGCATGGTTATACTTTTTTGGTTTTAAATCCTAGTAGTGCCACTATGCCTATCATGGTGATGGTCAAAACCGTGATTTCTCCAAGTGTGTCAAGTGCCCTAAAATCTACCAGAATGACATTAACAGCGTTTTGGCCTTTACCAGATTTTACACTTTGTCCCAGGAAGTATTCTTTTAAATGAGATGAGCCTTCTGCTTGAAGCATGACATACGAAACGCCGGTCATGATTAGGCCAAACACTATTGAAATGGGTAAATATTTCCAATGGCTAATCCGCTTTTTGAGTGTATAAGAAGGAAGTTTATGCAGGATCAGAATCATCATCATCAGCGTGAGTGTTTCTGCCAAAAACTGAGTAATCGCTACATCTGGGGCGCTGAAAAGAACATATGCAAGAGCGATGCTGTAACCGATAATACCAAAAGTAGCCGTTACTATCAACCTCGACTTGGTTCTAAATAGCATGATAATGGCAATACAAATGAATAAAAGTATGACCAATTCATAGAGTGTTAAGTCATCCCAAAGAGTACTCAAGCTAGTCATGCCCACAGCTTGGGTTTGCACATTTACCCAAATCATCAGTGTGCAAAAAACGAGAAGTACCAGAGCAATGTAATTCCTCAAATAGCCATTTTGTAGAAATCGGGTGATGCTCCGAGACACTGAAGTTAATCCACTTACCAAATGAGAATAAAAAAAATCTCCGGATAACCATTGGGGTTGATCGTACTTACGAATAAATGTTCGCAGAGAATACAAACCCGCTCCACATGCCAGAGTGATCATGCTAAGTACAAAAACTAAATTGAATCCATGCCATAGTTTTAGGTGCATCGAGGGCTCAGCGGATAAAACGCTGGCTGCTGACCACTGCAGTAAGGGCTCAAGAGACAAGCTTGGAAGGGTTCCGCTTACCAGGCTGATTAACCCCATTATCAATGCAGGTATCACCATCAACCAGTGGGCTTCTTTGATCTCGCGATCACTAAAACGGCCACTTTTGAAGATGTTTTGTAAGCTGATATCTAAAGTGACAGCTACAAAAAATACACTCGAAATGAATAAAAGTATCAGGTATAGATAGGCTAAATCATCCGTACGATGG
>JAMWZA010000102.1 GCA_024305105.1 Marinoscillum sp. | reverse complement strand
GAGCCCACCATCTCCTGTGGCCAGGTCATTGTTGTAATAGAATTCACTATCCACCAGTTGTCCATTGCCATGAAAATCAACATAGCCACGGGTCATGCCATCAGGAATGGGGTGGGAAACAGTCCCGAAATATCCACTTGTTATTCCTAGAGGAGCAAATATTTGATCCTGAAGGAGGTCTCCTAAAAATGCGCTACGCTTTTGCTCCACCAGAAGCCCGAGTAATGTGAAGTTGGTGTTACTATAAGCATAAGTTTCTCCTGGAGGGTGGTTAGGTGCTTTGCCATACGCCAGTGCTAATTTCTCGGCTATCGACATGGAGAGGTATGGCTCATTGATGCTTAGAAGCTCATATTTCAATGGATCGAGATAGTCATATAGTCCGCTGGTATGGTTGAGCATTTGGCGGATTGTGACCTTTTTGGCGTTTTTGATTTGATTCATATAGTCGCCCGAAAGATGATCCCCTAACAAATCATCAATATCAATCAAACCATCTTCTTGTAGCTTGAAGACAAGAGTAGCTATGAAAACCTTGGTCACACTTGCGATAAACATTCGGTGACAGGGTAGCATGCTTATGTCATTCCCAATGTCAGATTTTCCAGCTGCATAGTGCCATCGATGACCATCTGGCGTTTTGATGGCCAGGTTGATCCCAGGAATACCGCGGGTTACAAAGTGATTCACGATCTGTTCTAATTCGGTAGCTTTTGGATGACTGGCAGAAGAGTCTGCAAATGATTCGTGGCAGGTAAAATCTTGAGGAGTCAGTTCTTCCAGAGGTTGGCAGGACATAGTTCCGGTGATTACCAGGAGGTATAAGATTTTTTTCATGAGCCTACTTTTATTTTGATGCCAAATCGGGCAAAAGTGATCGGAACCACTGGAGCTCCATAGCTTACATTGAATGGGCCGTTGACAATGGAGCCATAGTCTAGCTGAAGGTGGTACTTCTCAGTGTGGCCTAATGCATAAGACATTGCTAGGTTGATTCCAATCAAAGCATTTGGTTTACCAAAATTCTTGGCTTTCACATAGCTTCCTTTTTGGAGCTCATAGACTTCTGTAGGCCTGAATGTATGGAGATAACCGATAACCCCAGATGCACTTATTGTGAGCTTGTTTATCAGTTGATAACCCCATCCATATCCTGCCATAACAAACAGCCCATTCTGGAAATACTTGTGGTGGTAAAAGCCAACGTCTCCCGTATAATGTGTAGACCAATTAGTCGTGCTGCTTATTTGCTTTTCTATGCCCACTGAGAAGCCGGGATGAAGCGGTTTTGTGAAGTTTGTTACTGATGGATAAAAAAAAGATTCTTTCAGTAAACTGGTTTTAATAAACCAGTTGTCCGTCTGACAAAACCCATAGTGAAAGCATAAAAAGCAGATGACTCCTGCAACGATTTTTCTTAGCATTGAGATTATTTCAGTTGTACGTTGTTATCCTTTGTTTAAAAAAAAACCTGACTATTGGATATTCAATAAATTCTCTCAGTCATAAATCCGACGGCTTGCACGAATGGATTTTTTCGGCTGCTAGCCAAGCATAACAGGACTTAAAATCGCGTTTGATTTTCTGGTCTGTGAGATTCAAAATTTGAATGACTAGTCCTTATTTAAACTATCGTATAGTTCTAAAACAACTAGCCAATAAAACTGGGTGAAGGCGGATCAAAACTTTTTTAGATAATAGTAAAATGACCAGTAAAGAGGAGGTTGTATTCTTCTTCAACATGGCGGGAGCATACATTTTTGCATTTTGATGGTATTCACAGATACAATGGGCTTTTCTGTGATTTCTTAAGATTCAAAGCATAATGTCATAAGAATCCTAAGGATGGTCTCTTGTTTTACAGTTGGTTCTAAAAGAAGGCGGTACACCATCGTGGGAGCTACAGCCAAAAAAAAACTCAGATCGGTTTCATGATGGTTTGCAATAACTCCTTGGGATGAATAAGACAATTTGTCCGTACTAACCATAATTCATCCAATTCATTTTTTTCTTTCACTCAACTAATCAAACCAATTAAAAGGATTGGTATTGATACGAATTTTGTATTGTTCATGTCTTCAATTTATTATGAATCAGGACTAATTCGTTTTTAAGTTTCTGATTGCTGACTTCCGCCTTGTAGCGACCAGCGTTCCCACGGCATGAACGCTTAGTAGTCCAATGGGAAGGGTCAATTTTGGATCCGTGAACTGATTCATGTAAAGAAACAGAGGCGAAACTACCACAAAGAGCAGGCTCCACAATACCAGCCCCCAGGTTCTGCCTTCCGATAAGCCACCATTGCCGATGGTGCCTAGAAAAACAATGGCAAAGAGTTGACCTTTTATCGCTACTGGCCAGGTGTTTTCCTGCAGAATGTAGTTGAGCAGTAGAGTGAATAATAGAATTCCACCAGCGGCTATAAACCAGTTATTGATCGAGTACCTGGGGGAAGGAATGGTGTATTTTACCTTTCTGAAAAGTTTGATAAATGGAAGGTTATTGGCCTTGATCACATTCAAGGATCGCAGGTTGTCTTTCGTTCCGAAGCGTACCGGAACGTCATCTTTTTCTACTTGAAACGTGCCAAATAGCCGATCCCAGAAAACGAACGTTCCTCCAAAATTCTTATCCACATATTCATCATTCATGCCATGATGTACCCGATGATGAGAAGGAGTGATGAGTATTTTCTCCAAAAAACCACTTTTCCTGACGATGTTGTTGTGGTTGTAAAACTGGATGAAATAATGAATGCTGGATACGGTCAAAAATACTTCGACCGGAATACCCATGAAGGCCAAACCCAAAAAGAACGGGATGGAGGTGAGCGAGGAATACCAGGAGTTCCGAATGCCCAAAGACAGGCCGTAATGTTCTCCTTCATGATGCACCACATGCACTGCCCAAAGGAACCGAAGTGAGTGATGGATTCTGTGGAGCCAGTAAAAACAGAAATCCCAGGCGAAAAAAGTAAATATCCAGATGGTCACATAAGGCCAGCTATCCACCACGCCCAAGCCAAATTGAGTAGAGATCAAATGGAAGATCGAAACTTCCAGTCCTCTGAAAATCCACATGAGAATATGACCGGAATTCAGGTTGAAAATTACTTCCTTCCAAGGGATGGATTCTTTTTTGTGCAAGCCAATCACAACCAACTCGACAAGAACGAGAATAAGGAGTAGTGCATTGGCAATGGCAAGGCTCATGATGTCGTGTATTTAAACAAAAGTCCACTGATCGACATGCCCGCTGCGGTACCTATTAGAAAGCAGGTGTCATTCTCCTTTACTCTTCCTTGCTCGATGCTGGTTATAAGCGCCAGGGGAATCGAAGCGGCAATGCAGTTGCCATAATCGGCAAGCTGATTGATTACTTTGTTCTCTTCAATCCCGTTGAGACCACACAGCATCCTTAAACCCAGTTTGCTGGCCTGGTGCGGAACGATCCAGTCAACGTCCTGTAAATCCGTCGAGGATGACTGAAAGAAAATGTCAATAAACTCTGCCAGGTGTTGGTTGGCGATTTTGAGGAGTTTCCTTCCATCCATTTTAAAGCTATATAGCGATGGCTCATAGGGGAAGTCTCTCGGGTGGAATTGATTGCCTCCACCTTCGATGATGGTATTTCTGGCTCCTTCCGAATAGGTTTTTTGGCTGTGATGGATCAACCCTCCATTCTCACCTTGGGTCAGAATCACGGCCGTTGCACAATCTCCGAACAGGCAATAGGTTTCTGTATTTGCTGGATCGATCCCTTTTGAGCTAATCTCGGAGGTCACTATGGCGATGGTTTCATACGATCCGACGTGTAGTAACAGCGATGCGTAATCCAATGCAGTAATAAAGCTGGTGCAAACCGTATTGATGTCTACACAAGGAAAATCATACCATTCAGCTCCTTCAAAGGCTGCCTTGACGAGTGACGATCGGTTTGGGATGACATGGTCGAACGTAGCAGCACCTGCGATAAGGCAATCCAGATCGCCAATGGTCATGCCTGCGGAATTGAGTGCAGACTGCAGAGCCTGAGCTCCCATTTCCGTATTGCTTTCCTTCTCCGCCACATAACGTGTGTTGACACCAATGTACTTTTCCGTCCATCCGGGAGGTAAGTCGAGACTCATTTCCAGTGACTCACTCGAAACCATTTTTTGGGGCAGGTATTTGCCAATTCCGACTATATTAAACGATCTAGCGGGCGTCATTTTTGATTCGAGTAAATTTCAGCATCGGGTTATGTACATAATCAATCTGGCTTATCTCAACACTTTGAACACCAAACGTTTTCAGTGTATTTATTAAGCTCTTCCGGACCAGATCAAACACCTCTTTGGAGGAATGCTCGGCCGGTACTTCCAGTGACACTTCAATTTGCGATTTAGATGTTTTGCGAACAAAATAATTGAGAATATCGTCTGAAGCGGAAATAACAGCACGCCGGATAAAGTCAGGATATATCAAGACCGTTTCTCCCTGCACGTCAAATTGGAAAACATCATCGGACCTACCTTCTATTCGGTCAATTACTGTGGCTTTACTTCCGCAGGAGCACGGGTTTCCTTCATGGATAATGTCATTCAACTCGTACCGAACAATGGGTTGAGAAGACCGGAGATAATCTGTTATTATCGGGTGAAATCGTTGATCATCCAGATAACGCTTTTCGATTTTTAGCCAGTCTTCATTGAAATGCAACTTTCCTTTCCTGCATGTATATGCCAGAAATCCTTCGGTACATTGATACACCTGATCAATGGAGCATCCGAAGACTCTTTGAAAATACATTTTCTGGTCTTCTTCAAGTACTTCAGCTACAGAAATAACTTTTGTAAAACTCGGTTGCCGGGTGGATTCCTCGTAGCACTGGGCAATTTGAAGGAGTGCCGACGGCTGTGCGACTAAAACATCGGGAGAAAGCTCAACCAACTTCTCAAAATGCATCTTTACCGAATCTTTCAAGTCGAAGAAGGTGAATGCAATAGAATTGGATTTTACTGACTCATAGAGGTTGTTGTTGGCTCTTAGGAAGAACGCTACTTTACGTTTCTTGAAGGACAGCCCAATAACCCGATCCAGTATCGCACCCACCCAAATAGCTTTTTCGGTTGGGCTGGTAAGAAAGATGCCTTTGTTGCCGCTTGTGCCTGATGACAATCCGATACTGATAGTTCCAATCGTAGGCGTAAAGTCCCGTGATTGCTCACTCGCCAATGCTACATCAAGCGCCTCCGATTTCTCAATGCCAACCGTATTGATCGCATCGAAGTGATCCATAAAGCGCTGTTTGTTCATCACCGGAAAATCTTTGGTCGATGAAAACTGGTTATAAAATGCAGAGCGATAGAGTGTATTCTTCCAATAGTTGATTCTTGATGTGCTAATGCGATTGGACCGAACGTATCGGGAAAACCGTAGCCTGAGGAACCAGAAGAGAATGTGCAGTTTACTCGGTTTCATCTGTTAAGTCATTAGCAACCTGGCGGTATGTTGCTTCACAGTGGCATGGTATGACGAGTGTGTCGGGATTCGCCAAATGATAATCATGCACGCGCTGAAGGCTGATTTTGAAATTCTTCCAGGAGTCAAAGAATAAACGAACAATTGGAGATGGTAGGTGCATTTTCTGATAGTTTTCTTTTAACCATGCAGCATCCGCAATGAGCAAGAAAGGGTTGTCTTTCGTAGTGATCAATGCGCCCATTTGACCTCTGGCGTGGCCTTCTACTTGAAAAAGCTGAATACTGCCATCACCAAAAAGATCATGCATGGCACCTAAATGAGGATCAAAGTGCTCAGCGGACTGAATGTTGATGAGTTGCAGTCTCTGGTTAAAATCATCAGGTAACAGTTCTGGAATAAAACCTTGTTTCAGAGCAGATAATCCTGTTTTATTCTGAATGGAATCATATGCTTGGTTTGTACAGATAAAAGTGGCGTTGGGAAAATCTCTCAGCCCGCCAATGTGATCAGCATGAAAATGTGAAATAATGATGTAGCCAACGTCTTTTGCATCTATGCCTGCTTTTCTCAATGTGGAAGCGGCATGGTCCTCTGGAGCTACATAGACTTTTGTCGCTTTAGCATAGAGGTTCATTGGGAAGGATTTCGTTAATTCATAAAATCGCGTGGTATACCCAGTGTCAAACAAGATATGGCCATATTTTGGGTGATGAAGGTACGCATAGGTTGCATAGAATTTAATGGTACGAGAGGTAGTACCTCGTAGTGCATGTGACTGGCTGGCTGTGCAGTATCCGGCAGATTTTAGTTGGAAGCTAACCTTTGACATCTTTTTGTTGTTTGTACCAATTGGCAAACTCTTCCATGGCTTCCTGAACGGTTTGTCGAGGTTCGTAGTTGAGTTTTGTCCTGGCTTTGTCAATGTTGAGGGTAAATGAGTGCGCAAGTACGCCTACAGAATAGGGAGTGAGTGTTGGTTCTTTATTCGAGTTGAAAAATTTGGCAATGAATTCCATCAACGTTGCTACTGTCAAAAGCAGCCAATAAGGCACTTTCTTTTTAATGGGAGAGTAGCCAATCTTTGCCAGTATTTCATTAATCGCTTGCCACAGCTCAATTGGCTTGCCATTGGAAATATTATAGACTTCATTGCAGTTTGTTTGGTCTGCTTTAGTCGCCAGATAAATGGCATCAACCATATTGGATACAGGGGTCAGGTCTACCAGATTCTTACCAGAACCCATGATTTTAAGTTTTCCCTGCTCATAAGATCGTACCAAACGAGGCATAATCACCGTATCTCCGGCGCCTACAAGTGCGCGTGGACGCAGCGTAACATACGTTAGTCCAGAGGCTTCTAGCAGGTGCTCCGCTTCCAGTTTGGTACGTGCATAGTCATTCACCATTTGGGTAGGTAGGGGTGTGTTCTCTGTCACATCAAACTGGTTTTTGAACTGAAAATAGACACTGGGGGAGGAGATGTAAATAAATCGGTGGACATTGTTCTTCAAACTCTGATCGATAAGCAGTTTTTGCGTAACGACGTTGGCCTCATAAAAATCCTCGTATGCTCCCCATGGCGATGAGAGGCTGGCGCAATTAACAACCAGATCAATTCGATCAGCAAATAAGCTTTCCACGAATTCAGGATCTGACAACTCTCCCAAACGATAAGTCACGTGATCCTTATTGACTTTTCTACTGGCAGTGAGCGTCCTTCCCGTTGCGACTATTTGATCAAACTCCGAGTGGTTGGCAAAAGACTCCACGGTTTTACTGCCTAAAAATCCTGTGGCTCCGGTTATTAAAATGCGCATGTCAGTTGAGCTAGTACTGGGATTGAAGTTATGTATTATTTATGGCAAGCTAATTCTCTTTGGATCTCAATCCCTAAACTTATACCGCAGCATGAATTTAAAATCTGCGCGTTTATCATTTTGGATTTCGTTTAGGCCAGAGCCTACGGTATCACGATCGGTATAGTCAAACAGCGAGTACCGAGCCCAGAGGGTCAAGGATCTACTAACATTGTATTGCGCCAGTAAATAGGTACGCGTCCCTATTCCACTGTAAGCCGGAATACTGAAGGCATACAACACGTCTTTTTCATAGATGTACTGTCGGTTGTTGTAGTCGTCGGTATCGAACAAGGCAAATCGGGTACTCAATTTCATTTTCCAAAAACTCATATTGACATCCTGAAGAATAGCCAGCCCATGGGTCGTTTCATTGGCTTCTGTGTAAGATGATCCCTGCACTCTTGATTTGAAACTGAATGTTCGTCCTATCGCATAATCCAGATTGATGATATAGTTTTTTTTGCTGGTTTCAGTGAGCTGACTGAGTGCGCCATCACCTGAGGCAATTGACAGCTCTTTGTTCTCCTGCCGGAACTGTGCATACATCTGAATGGACCTGGATGGTTTGTAGGTAAACCTTCCAAGGTATTCAAAACCACTCGACGGTGCATCCACCCGAAAGCGCAACCATGGGAAAGTGAACTTGTCAAAATAGGCTGAAATTTTGTACTTTCGGCTGGGACGATAAGACAAGCCCCAGTAGGTGCCTGTTTCATTGATGATTCTGGAGCCTTCACCAAACGCATTTCCATAAAAGGAATGGAAGTCTTTGTCATAGTTTCGATACGACCAGCTAAAGTCCAGCTGTGGAGTTAAGGAAAGAAGGACACCCGCTACCGCACCCAAACCACCTGATTTGGACTGAGCCATTTCTCCGAAGAGCATCAGGTTTTGATAGTTGAAGTTGGAGTAAAGACTCCCGATGAAGTTTTGATCACCGGAGAATTCGTATTGGTTGTAATTATTGGGTCTCTTTTGAAGTGGTCGAGAGAATTGCGAATAGAGACCAGTCGCCCCAATGGAAAACTGGTGTTTGATATGGTATTCAAGTGCCATACCTGTGCTAAATTCTTTGATGTTGTTCTTGGCATCCAATTCATTGCTCGTACGATGAAATCCGGTTTGCTGGATGGAATTGACAAACTCTTCGAAATCGGAATAGGTGGTGTCGTTCTGCAGGTTGGCATCCTGAGCAAGGTAGGAGGCAAAGCCAGTGATTTCCAGATTCCCAAGATCTAACGTGGCTGCTGTGCCTCTGAAAAAGCCCGTTTCTAAGACCGACGTATAGGGCTTGATACCTGTTGAGTTTCGCTTGATGGTATTGATGGTTTCGGCACCTTTACCGGCACCAAAACCTGCGCCGAAAACAAGTCCCTGGCCGAATTGCATTTGATAATCACCAACTATCAGGTTTTTGAGTTTTCCTTTATTCTGAATAGCAAAATGATACGAATAGAAATCAAACCCATATTGGTTCTGTTTCGGATCAAGATTAAACTGTTCACCGGCGTCTTTTTCAAATGTTATTCCCAGACTAAAATCATCGGAATGACTGACTCGAAACCGGCCATAGACGGTATTTTGATCACCCAGGTAGCCAGAATCATCCTCGCGTTGGTAGCCTTCTGATTCCTGTAAAGTGCGTGTGTAGCGCAGCAAGAGGTAGTTGTTTTCTTCGTTGAGCAGCCTTGTCATAAATGGACGTGAATCTTGAATTTCTGTAATGGATACGAAGGGTAGTAAATCACGAATGGTCGGAACATCCCACTCCGGGATAGCTTGTAGCTCATACAGAGAGATGAGTTTACCAACATTTTCCCGATACTCAAAAAACGCATTGATCTGTGCCGGAGAGAGGATGTAAAGCGATGCTAGTTCAGCTTTCTCTGCGCTATTTAGATTGAGTGGATTGGTATAGAAGAGTAGTAATGATTCATATAGGTCTTCGTAGCTGATGTCTTCGTCCTGAACCTGAAAGCGCTGTTCCGCAAAATCTTCCAGATCAATCTCTTGCGCTGCAGCGAAAAGTGTGGTGAAGAACAATCCTATGAACCAGATTCGCTTCATTCGTCTAGTGTTCCAAACGAAAGTGATAGGGAAAGCTCATGGATCGCACCAATTTCGCCATTGGTAAACGCGTAATCCATCAGAAACCCGCTAGCGTCAATTCCAAACCCAAATGTAGCGTTGGTATTTGTGCCATTGTCATACCCTTGAAGGTTCACACCAGTTCTAATCAGGAGAAAGTCTAACAAACCGTATTGGATACCCGCTTTGAATACTTCTCGTGTTTCCAGTTGTTTTTGTACTTCCAGGTGGATGCCAATATTCTCCAGTGGAGCAACACCAAGTCCTGCTTTCATGGTGGTCGGGTGCTGCATGCCGTGTTTGAAATTGAAGATATGTGCGCCGAAAGAGATGATCTCTGTGATTTCAGCCAGCCCACCAAACTCACCAATGATTTTACGCTCGTCTTTCAACCCTTCTGCATGCGTCTGAACCATGCTTACTCCACCACCCAGACTGACCATTTGCAATTTGTTGCTTAAGACTATCCCAAGCAGTTGTTGGTTAAAAAAGTCGTCACCAAACTTAAAATACTTAACACCGATATTGACGAACCGGGTGTGAAGAATACCTCCACCACCGATTACATGAAATCCTTCAATGTTGTACCGATTCTGATAAGTGACCATCGCGTTAGTGGCTGTAAGCGCTCCAGATGCTCCCGGATTGTTGAAAAGCGCCCAGCTATTGACGGAAGTCACTGATGCATCGCCCATGGCACCGCTGCTGGCCCCCAGGTTGTAGTCGCCATCCTGAGCAGCTACGAGGATCGGTAATGCAAGTAAAATGGCGAGGTACAATCGAAACATACTGCAAACTAGTTTTTTCCTGCTATTATGTCAATACTGATTATGTTTGGATATGAGGAAGTTGGTTTATGCAAGTGTCATGTTTTTTCTCTGTTTTTCAGAAACGGTAGCTCAGGATACGCTGCGGTATGAAACCGGAGAGATAAAAGCGATTGGTGATTATAGAAATGAGCTAAAGCACGGTTACTGGTTGTATACCTATCCGTCTGGGATGAGGAGTGCAGGGTTGGTTTATGACCAAGGTGAGCTTCAGGGCCAACAGAAGTATTATTATCCCAATGGCAACCAGATGGCCATCGAGATGTGGGACCATGATGTTATTATTGATTCGGCTTTTTATTACCATAAAAATGGTGTCTTGGATCGAAAAGGAATCTACGAGGAGGGCTTGTATGAAGGGTACTGGGAGTTTTACTACCCATCAGGAGTCTTGCGACAGGAGGGAAGTTATCAATTAGGTGCACCTCATGGACTGTGGCTTACGTATTCGGAGAATGGTGTGGTGCTGCAGGAAGGAGAATACCGCAATGGGTTGCAACAGGGATTCTGGAGGTTTTTTAATGAAGATGGTGAGTCTACTTACGAAGGAACTTTTGATCAGGGAGAGAAAACTGGGCAATGGTACTATTTCAAAAATAATGGGAAGAAGAAAAAATGGAAAAACTTCAAAGACTAAAGTTCAGCCATCACATTTGGAGCAAACTTGAACTGACCTTCTGAATTGTACGAGTATTCAAGTCTCAAAGTGATATCATATAGTAATACTAAGTCTAACCCTACTCCAACACTATACAGTGGTTTGTCAGTAAGTCTGCTGTTTTGCTCATAGTCATCATAGTTAACTACATATCCGCCATCTGCAAAGGCTTTAGCGTAGATGGCAAAGGGAATTTTTTTAAACTTCTTGATTGGCATGAACCTACCTAAGTTGAAGTTCGTTTTTAAAATTTCTCTTTTAATAGAATTTTTGATCAGAAAATTGTGAGGTCCCTCTACCACGAACTGTTCAAACCCACGAACATAATAGGTACCATCTCCAAATTGATTATAATTAAAGTAGGAGGCGCTTTTAGAGCTGAGCTGAGCTCCAATACCACTGCTGAAGTACCACTTTTTCCCAAGGTCTACAAAGTGCTGGTACTGGAGGTCTAGTCGCCAAATATCCACGTCATCAAAAAAACCGAGTCCAAGTTTTTCCAGGACTCCCAGGCTGTAATAACCCGAAAGCGGATAATTTCTATTGTCACGCTTATCCCGTACATAGGAGTAGGATAGTCCCATTGCTGTTTGACTAGTAGTTTCATCCCCAAAGTAATTTGGATTCAATCTGGCAATGTCATCAGAGATCGAAATGTCATAGCCTTGAAGCGTGATGTAATGATAATCATAAAATGATGGCCTGTATTTGTAAATAACAAACCCGGACCAGGCCTCAGCATTGACCTGATTGACATACTCTGAAGTATCAGTAATGAAGTTTTTAACGTGACCTACTGTCTCATAAGGCATTTTCTTGTTCAGAATAGAGCTAGCCCCAAAAATGAGACCGTGTTTTTGATTCTTATCAATGTAGGGAATGGAGTACTGGAAAATGAAACGTCGATCAAATCCGAACAGTCCGATAAACCGGAGGGATTCCTTGCGACCTCTTACATTGTAAATGTCGAGTTTGGGACCAAAGCGTACTCGACTGAAATCTTTGTCACGATTTGTCCACCAGTCTACAAGATTACGGTCTATTGGTTTCAGTGTAAATGAAGGCCATATATACCAGCGCTCTTCAAGCTTAATTGTGAGATCAAGATAACTGGAGTCCTGATTTTCCGATTCGAAGTTGACTGTAGAGAAAAGGTTGGTATTGTAAACGTTGTTTCTGGAAAGCTCCAGTTTCTCATCTAGCTGGCTATTTGGGATGGTATCTCCAGCAGAAAAACTGAGTTCACGTGTGATGATGTATTCTTTGGTTTTGTCATTCCCAACTATGGATATGCTACGAACAATGGTAGATCCAGCGGTGTCAGGCTCGATTGTTTTCCTTGCCCTCTGCGCATGCGTGAAGCTGCAAGTTGCCATTGCCCAGCCGACTATTAATACTTTGTATAAATCCAATC
This sequence comes from Marinoscillum sp., assembly GCA_024305105.1. Lineage (GTDB taxonomy): Bacteria > Bacteroidota > Bacteroidia > Cytophagales > Cyclobacteriaceae > Marinoscillum. The sequence goes on along the minus strand of JAMWZA010000102.1, from coordinate 7,728 downwards.
TCACCTTCCTACTAAGTCCGTCTATTTTCTGCTAGTTAGTCCTTTAATCTGCAAACAGAGCGAATTTAATTGTTCGCTCCAAATATGCGCATTACTTTTGATACGTGAAGAACGTACTACGTAAGCTTTTTATTCTTCCTGTGATCATTTATCAGTACAGTATCTCGCCGTTCTTTCCAAGCACCTGTCGATACTCGCCAACTTGTTCCACCTACGCCAAAGATGCTATTTTGAAGCACGGCATCTTCAGAGGTACGTGGTTAGCGATCAAACGGATTTCCAAATGTCACCCATGGGGTGGAAGTGGATATGATCCTGTGCCTTAGTATCTAATAGATGATATTTAAAACAGCACTACAACTTATCGTGTCCTGCACTTTCTGGTGCCTACTCTAGCTTTTCCAACTCCTCCAGTTCCTCTTTAAACCCACTCGACAATATCGGGAAGCGACACCAGGTTCTTGGGTCCACGTTAAAGTCATCTAAATGAAAACTAGGAGCAATTCGTTCCCTTTTCCACTGGTTGATCGACCAAAGCCTGAAAAATTTGGTGATCCATTGTTTCAATAGCACGTGATCTGGCCATTTTCCCTTTAATCTGTCATAGACTTCAGTAGGTGATTTCTTTTCTCTTATGGCCTTTTCTTCTATATCAACGAGAACTGAATAGGGCATCAGGTCTTCTTCATCGGTTTGGTGTTGGTCCTGCGGTCTTAGTTCGGCAGTGGGAGAGAGGCTGTTGACTTGAGAAAGACCCGCATATCCCAATTCTTTTTCAGCGTACACCAACCATTTCAGTATGAAGTTTTTATCCACAGCAGCAATAGGAGAGATGCTGCCGCTGGTGTCGCCATCCATAGTGGCATAGCCTACATCCCCTTCGCTTCGGTTACTTGTCGAGAGCAACAGGCAGTTTTTAATGTTTGCCAGCATCCAGATAATGGGAGAGCGAGCTCTCGCCTGAATATTTTGTAAGGCAATGTCATCTGTATCCCAGCTTAGTTTTCTGCCCAAGACATTTTCAATGGAGCCAGTGTATTGTGCTACTTCATCATCTATGGTCCAGTGATAGAAGTTGGCTCCCAGGCTTTCTGCGAGTGTTTTGGCAGAGTTAAGCGTGTCTTCGGAGCTGTTTTTAGTTCCCTGGTAAGCGGTGTAGAATACCTTATTGACCACCTCCTTGTAACTGTCATTGGCCGCTACGTTTATGCCTAGTTTTCTACTCAACTCTGCATGTCCTAGTTCATCTAAGCCAAGTTTTATTGACTGAGCCACTAAAACGGCAATGGAGCTGGAATCAGCTCCGCCACTAAGTGATAATACGAATCCCTTGCTTCGTGCCTTTCGCATGTAATCAAACAAGGCTAGTGGCGCAGCTTTACTAAACTCCTCCAATCGGTCAGCGGCATCCGGTCGGATATTGATTTCTGTTTCTGCTCGTTGAGCAAAGTTCACTTCACAACTGAGTGTTTTGAAGTCCTTGAAACTCAGCCGAGTATTTTTCCCTTTTAATTCTCCTTTTTGGGCAATTATAATATCGCCATCGTAGATCATTCGGCCAGACTCGTTGCCCAATAGATTGGTGTAGACATACACACAATCAAGCTGCTCGGAGCTTCTGATAACCAGATTTTCTCTAAAGTCGGACTTTCCAAATGCAAAGTGGCTAGCTGATGGGTTTAAGATTAAGTCGACTTCTTTGTTCACAGCATGGCAACCTGGGCGATCCTCTCGCCAGGCATCTTCACAGATTTCAAACCCAATTTTGAGGTTTTCATGACTAACCGTAATGTGACCAAAAGGATACGTCTTTCCTCCAATTTCAAAGTCAAGAACTTCGCCAGGCACCCATGGAGTAAACCATCTGGGTTCGTAATGAACACCATCATTTGCCAGCTTTTGCTTTACATAAAATCCCTTGATTTCGCCATTGGCAATAAAACAGGTAGTGTTGAAGTGGTGATGGTTGTAAGTGATAGGTAATCCAATGGTAGCAGCAATTCCCTGAGTGTGAGGAACGAGTTCCAACAACTTCTTCTGTGCTTTTTGAGATACCCAACTGGACAGGAACATGTCTTCACAACCATATCCTGTGATGCAGAGCTCAGGCAGGCATAGTATATCGATTTTTTCCTTTTTAGCTTGCTCTATCGCTCCAATGATATTGGATAGGTTGTTATCCCAATCCATTGGAATTTGATTGAGACATGCTCCACCAATTCTCGCTTTTTTTGACACTTAGTCGATTTTTAGTAGTTCCAGCGTTTTTTGAGCCGCATCCTGTTCGGCTTTTTTCTTACTAAAGCCATATCCTTTTTCTAACGGCTTATCGTCAATGAAAATCTGAGAGATAAATTGTTTATCTCGTACATCTTCATTTGATTGGATAATCTCAAAACGAATCGATTTGTTTTCTTTTTGAGACCATTCGATGATTTTACTCTTGTAATTGGTTGTTGTTTTGGCGAGTTCCTCAAAATCAAAGTGAGGTCGCATGAGGCGGTTTTGAATGAATTTTTTGGTGAAACGGAATCCCTGATCAATGTATATCGCACCAATCAGCGCTTCGAGTGAATCGCCGTAAACAGATTTGTGAGAAACACTGCTTCCTTTGTGTTTGTGGTATTTAACCAGCCCTTTAAGACCGATTTTTTTGGAAAGGTTATTCAGTGATTCGCGGTTCACAATTTTTGAGCGTAACTCTGTTAAGAAACCTTCCTCTTTGAATGGAAATCTTTTGAATAAAAGTTCGGCTACCACCATGCCTAATATGGCATCACCGAGGTACTCCAGTCGTTCATAGGATTCTTTGATTCCCTGATCATTTAGCTCAGCGGCACTTACATGACGTGTTGCACGTTCGTACAACGCGATGTTATTCGGTCTTCTCCCAGTAATTATTTTGTAATTCCTGTAAAGCTCCTTGTCCTTAGTGGAAAAAAGAAATCTTAGATAGCCGTGTGACTTCCTAAAGACCGAGGGCACTAGCCGTTAAATTTACCGAAAACAATAGAGGTGTTGTGTCCTCCAAAACCAAATGTGTTACTCACAGCAACATTCACTTCACGTTTTTGTGCTTCGTTAAATGTCAGGTTCAGTCTGGAATCAATGTCTGGATCATCCGTAAAGTGATTGATCGTAGGAGGGATAATGCCTCGCTCTATTGCCATGATACTTGCAACGCTCTCAATAGCACCTGCAGCTCCTAATAAGTGACCAGTCATTGACTTGGTACTACTGATATTGATTTTGAAAGCATGATCGCCCAACACCTTGGTTATGGCTTTTACTTCACCAGAATCTCCCAAAGGAGTAGATGTACCGTGTGTGTTGATGTAATCAATATCCGTTGGTTGAATGCCGGCATCCGATAGTGCTTCGTTCAGCACTAAAACGATTCCGTCGCCTTCAGGATGAGGAGCCGTAATGTGGTGAGCATCTGCGGACATTCCTGCACCGAGTACTTCAGCATAGATTTTAGCTCCACGGGCTTGTGCATGTTCTAGATCTTCCAGGACTAGTGCTGCAGATCCTTCTCCCAATACGAAACCATCCCGATCCTTATCGTAAGGTCTTGAGGCTGTTTCTGGTGCGTCATTTCTCTCGGATAGCGCTTTCATTGCATTGAAACCACCAATTCCGGATTCGATTACTGCCGCCTCAGATCCGCCTGTAAGAATGGCGTTGGCTTTGCCTAATCGGATGTAATTAAAAGCATCGGTCAGTGCATTGTTAGATGAGGCACAAGCAGATACTGTCGCGAAATTCGGTCCGCGGAAACCGTATTTAATGGAAAGAAGACCTGGAGTAATATCCAAAATCATCTTTGGTACGAAGAATGGATTAAATCTCGGAGTACCGTCGCCCTGGCCAAAGCCTACAACTTCGTTTTGGAAAGTGGTAAATCCACCAATTCCACTACCCCAGATAACACCAATTCTGTCCTTGTTTACTTTTTCCAAATCCAGCCCGGCATCTTTAATGGCTTCATCTCCCGTTACCATCCCATATTGGGTGTTAGGGTCCATTTTGCGAGCTTCTTTACGATCGATGAATTCGAGCGGATCGAATCCCTTCACCTCGCAGGCGAATTTGGTACGGAATTTCTCCGTATCGAATCGAGTTATAGGAGCGGCACCACTAACACCCTTAGCAAGTGCGTCCCAATATTCTTCTTTATTGTTTCCTAACGGTGTAAGTGCACCGATTCCTGTAACTACGACTCTTTTCAATTCCATATTAAATGGGATCTAAATTATTTTACGTTTTCTTCTAAGTAAGAAATTGCTTGTCCAACAGTTGCAATATTTTCAGCCTGGTCGTCTGGGATAGAAATATTGAATTCTTTTTCAAACTCCATGATCAACTCTACTGTATCAAGAGAGTCAGCTCCCAAGTCGTTGGTAAAGCTAGCTTCAGGAGTTACTTCTGATTCTTCCACACCCAATTTGTCAATAATGATTGACTTAACCTTTTGTGCTATTTCTGACATTTCTATAATATTTAGTTAAAAATCCAGTGCAAAGAAATACATTCTACCCATTAAAATCAAAACAAATTAAACTCTTAAGAAATGGCATCTAAATGGCCTTTTGGGTAATTTAGCCTTTGATCGGGAGGAGAATGAAAAAGAAGAATCGATTAGCGTCTGAATATCCACTTGATTTTGAGTTGATTGGTATCGTGTCATCGGTAAAAGAATACAAACTGGCCTGGCATATAAATCAGCTTTCGGAATTTCATTTGGTTAAGGATGAAGACATTAAAATAGAATTCTCTGATAACAAGTTAATCAGGGTATCTAATCTGAAGGACGAGAATGAATTTAGAAAAGTGTTCTTGTTGAAAAACAAATTGGTAACTTCAAATTCGTCGATTAACCAATACTTACTCTCCGAACTCCAACAGTTTGATTACCTTTTGAAATTAACGAATCAAACAAAGGATTTTTGGGCCAAAGAGGTGAATAATCAACTGAAATCCATTGATCAAATAGACTACTCTTTGGTCGTAGATGTGGAGAAAATCAAAATGAAAGACAACTTATTATTCTAAACATAATTGAATCTTTGGGTGAAAAGCCCAATCAACAGATATATTTGCCGACAGAAATCAGAAATAAATAATTCAGAATAAAGCATGAAGGAATCGCTTTTTAAAAAGACAAAGATTGTAGCAACGATAGGCCCTGCCAGTAGAAATAAGGAAACATTGCGTGAGTTGATCAAGGCTGGTGCTAATGTGTTTCGATTGAATTTTTCGCATGGCACTCATGATGACCACAAGCAAACCATAGACATGGTGCGTGAGCTCAATGAGGAGATGAATGCCAGTGTTGCATTGTTACAAGATCTACAAGGTCCGAAGATCAGAGTAGGGAAAGTGGAGAATGATGGAGTGCCTATCAGTCCGGGACAGCAGCTGATCATTACCACAGAAGAGATGTTGGGTACTAGCGAGAAGGTTAGTACGGTGTACAAGGGCATTGTAAATGATGTAAAACCTGGAGATGCCATTTTAATGGACGATGGAAACATCGAACTGAAAACCATTAAAGTGGAGGGCAATGAAGTTTACACCGAGGTGATTCATGGCGAGCTGTTGAAATCAAGAAAGGGAATTAACCTGCCTGATTCCAATGTTTCGGCCCCTTCGATGACTGAAAAAGACATTAAAGACTTAGAGTTCGCTTTCCAGTTTGATCTGGAGTGGGTAGCCTTGTCTTTCGTGAGAAAGGCGAGTGACATTCATGACATCAAAGCTCGAATTGAGAAAGCTGGCGTTAATACAAAGGTTATTGCCAAGGTGGAAAAACCGGAGGCGATTACCAATTTGGATGAAATTATAGAAGCGACGGATGGCGTAATGGTAGCTCGTGGAGATCTTGGAGTAGAAGTGCCATCAGAAAGAGTGCCTATTCTTCAAAAACGAATGGTGAAGAAGTGTAATCGTCTGGGTAAACCGGTCATTATTGCTACCCAGATGATGGAAAGCATGATCGAAAATCCACGACCTACCCGCGCTGAAACCAATGATGTGGCGAATGCCGTATTTGACGGGGCAGATGCTATTATGTTATCGGCTGAGTCTGCTTCAGGGAAATTTCCGGTACAGGCTGTTCAGCAAATGAGTAAAACGATTGTGGCTGTTGAAAGTGATTCCAGAACGATTTTTTCTAAATTTCAGGATGAGGATCATAATTCTTCCACACGCTTAAATGATTTGTTGATACGCTCTGCTTGTCGTTTAGCGGATAATGTGGAGGCCAAAGCTTTAATTGGTATGACCAAGTCTGGCTATACGGGCTATCGTTTGGCGATGCACCGACCTAAAGCTCACATCTTAATTTTTACAAATCAAAAATACCTTTTGCGTCAGATGAATCTGGTTTGGGGAGTCAAAGGCTTCTTTTACGACGGGACAGAAGGTATCGATGATACGCTGGAGCAAATAGAGAAACAGCTTGTAGCAGACGGTTATCTTGCCAAAGGAGATATCTTTATCAATACGGCGAGTATGCCATCTCACTGGAAGGGACACACCAATATGATGCGTGTGAACGAAGTACAGTAAGGAAATTAAGAAATAGAAAACAAAGCCTCGTTGAGAAATCAGCGAGGCTTTTTTGGTTTATCACTGGGGACAGGAATCTTCAAAAGGGTCATGATTATTTTGACTTATTGGGATATAGAAAATTCTTATGCACAACAGGTTAAATTTTATCTCCTATTCGTTAGGTAATGAAAACCTACCCGTATCAAGTAGAATGGAAAGGAAGATTTATCTCAATGAAAATTTTGCACTTGATACATTTTCCTGGTCTTTTACAGGGGTGAAAATTATGATTAGAAGTTTTATCATTGACAATGAAGGTTACCGTTTATGTTACACCCGCCAATCAACTCAACCTTTTATTGCTCTTATAATCCTAAGTAATATATATGTTTAAAGAATGAGATATTTAAGCTTAATAACGGTAGTCGTATTGATCAGTTGTAACGATATGTTAGATAGAAGTACTGGTGAATGTGAATTGCCTTACATAGTTGTTGGAAACCATAGTGACTCTTTATCAATTGGAGAAGTTTTCGAGGTAACAATACAATTATCAGATACCAGTTTGCTTTACATGCCGGAACTGAATGGCGCTAAGGAAAAGGTTTTTCCTCTTTTTGAGATCAATGGTGTACTAATCCAGGATCATTACTCAAATAGTTACTTGATCAGAGATACTGTAGATACTAAGGTTATTTATACAGATTACCCCGATTATAGACATGTTGAGTGTTCTATCTTAATCCCACATCCAAAATTAGGTGCAGGTTCAATTAAATTAACAAGGGTTATTTCATATGTTGTGAAAAGCTAAATATACTCTGCTTTACCTTCCTGTCGATTTGACTTTCCTAACCATTGCATAAAAGGATTTGTGTTTGTTTAGTAATGTCCATGAGAAATGATTAAAATACGAAAGTGTAATTGAAACTACACCTGGTCCAAGTATCAGGAAACAGGTAGTTATGATAAAGTAGGTTTCTTAGTAGATGCATAGTACCAAGACGATTTGGTTCTGATTAGAAGCTTGGAGTCCAACAATTTAGAACTAAAAATTATGACACCACAAATGCAACGCCAATAGGTTTTAATATCTTTTTTTTCATTTAAGAAATAGAAATAAAGTAGCCATGAATAAACTAGTGTTTCTCAGTATGTTACTTATTACATCTT
>JAMWZA010000101.1 GCA_024305105.1 Marinoscillum sp. | reverse complement strand
CTTTAGGCGCTACAATGAACTGGCAATAAGGCTGTGACCCATTTTCATTGTAGTAATCCTGGTGATAATCTTCTGCTGGATAAAATGCATCAAAAGCTGTAATCTCCGTCACAATTGGATTTACCCAAGCGCCAGACTCATCCAGTGCTTTTTTCAATCGCTCAGACACTTCTCTTTGTGATTCATTATGATAAAAAATCGCGGATCGATATTGAGTGCCAACATCATTTCCTTGCTGGTTTAGTGTCGTTGGGTCATGTGTTTTCCAAAAAACCTCCAGTACCTCATCCAAAGAAACGACCTCTGGGTCGAAGGTCACCTGTACCACTTCAGCATGACCAGATTTTCCGGCAACAACCTCTCTGTAAAATGGATCTTTGGTTTTACCTCCTGAGTAACCTGACACAGCTGACTCCACTCCTTTCAACCGCTGAAAGACTGCTTCTGTACACCAAAAGCATCCCGACCCTAAAGTAATTTGCTCCATATCTGTAATTCTAATCGAGTGAAATTAACTTACTCAACTCAAAAAAGGTTCGCTAAATAACGAACTATTTTACATTGCTGCAATAGCCAAAATCAAATCCTTGAAACAGAGAACATCTACAGACCGCTGATTCATCGAATGTAGTACTGCCGGATAGTATATCCTGTGTATTTTCGAGCTGCAAAACCCTTTACATGTCTAGAAAACTGCTTACTGTATTTGTGCTGTCCTTCCTGGCTCTTTCCATTGACATAAATGGCCAGGAAGTGGATTCAGTAAAATCCAAGAAGGATAAAAAAAATGGCATTATTCTATTACCTGCCATCTTTTTCTCACCAGAAACCAGCCTGGGATTTGGTGCAGCAGGAATGTACTATTTCCGAACTAGCAGTGATTCCGTTGCAAAGCCATCCAACGTACAAGGTGTCGTCATTTACACACTGGAAAAACAAGTGCTGATTACTTTCCCATTCAATCTATTCTTGAAAAATGATCAATATTGGGCAAATGGAGAATGGGCTTACTACATCTATCCTTATCAATACTATGGAACAGGCTCCGACGTGGACCTGGACAACTTTGAAGTCTACACGGCCGAATTTCTCCGAATGGAAACGAACCTTCTTTACAAAATAAGAGAAAACCTCTATGTAGGCCCCACGATTTTCTTTGACCACTATTACAAAATCAAACTCGATGAGAATGGCCTTTTAGCCACGAATCAAACATTAGGCATCAACCCTCAGCAGGTGTTCGGAATTGGTGGATCGTTTATTCTGGATAAGCGAAACAACATCTTCTCTCCCAGTGGTGGCTATTACCTGGAAGGCAGCATTCTAAAGTATGAAAAGCAATTAATAGGTGATTATGGTTTTACTGATATGTACATTGATGCACGGAAGTATTATTCGCCTTTTGACAAGTCGGAAATAGGGTTTCAATTGTATCACCAATCGGTATTGGGCAATGCCCCGTTTTATAATTTGGCACTTCTTGGTGGAGGCCGACAAATGCGCGGTTATTATGAAGGCGCTTATCGTGATCATCACCAAACAGTATTGCAAACAGAAATGCGACACTATCTCTTTAAACGCGTATTAGTTAGTGCTTTTGGAGGAGTCGGGAGCATCTCTGAAAATTTTGGGCAGTATGAGAAACTATTGGGTAGCTACGGAGTTGGTTTGAGATATGAAATCAATTCTAAGGAGAAAATCCGAATCAGAGTTGATTATGCCCGAGGTGCAAATACGTCTGGGTTCTACATCAACATCAACGAAGCATTTTGAAAAAAGGTAAACGCGATCTGACTTCAGGTCCGATCCATAAACGTTTGATAAACCTTACCCTTCCCATGATGATTGGCATCATGAGCATGGTAGCTTTTAACCTGATAGACACCTATTTTGTAGGTAAGTTGGGCAGTTTACAACTTGCAGCATTGAGTTTCACTTTTCCCGTAATCCTGGTAATCTTTAGTGTGGTACAGGGATTAGGCATCGGTGCTACAGCATTGATTTCCAAATCAATCGGTAGAGGTGACCGTGCCAAAGCAGCCAGAGAAACCACAGACAGTCTGGCTCTTGCGATAATCATAGCAGGTGCATTCATCATTGTTGGACTACTGACTGTCAGACCCACCTTCAAACTACTTGGAGCCAGTGATGAGATTTTACCTTATGTCACAGAGTACATGACCATCTGGTATTTTACGCTATTCTTTGTGATAATACCCTATGTTGGAAACAGCGCAATTCGGTCTACTGGAGATGCTCGGACTCCAAGTATGATTATGGTGTTTGCGGTACTCATCAACGCTATTTTAGATCCGTTACTGATTTTTGGCTATGGACCATTTCCCGAGCTGGGGCTTAGAGGTGCTGCCATCGCCACGGCCATATCCCGAGCAATGACGATGATCCTTTCACTATACATCTTGTATAAAAGAGAAAAGCTTATCGTTACCAAAATACCTTCCTGGAGTGTGCTCAGCGGATGCTGGAAAGCCATCCTATGGATTGGTGTACCATCTGGGTTGAGTAAAATGATCGTGCCAATTACTACCGGAGTAATTACAGCGATGCTAGCCGAATATGGAGAGCTTGTGGTTGCTGGATATGGCGTGGCAACCAGAGTAGAGTTTCTCGCCATGAGTATCTTATTTGCTCTCTCGGCTTCCATTGGTCCCTTTACTGGTCAGAACTACGGTGCTGGCAAGATAGATCGTATCCGAAAAGGAGTTAATTATAGCAATGTATTCTCTGTTTGCTGGGGACTTTTATTAGCCATTGTCCTATATCTACTTAATACAACCATCGCTCAAATATTTACCAGTGACCCGGAGGTCATCGCTGCTACAGGACTTTATCTGAAGATTGTTGCCTTTTCTTTTGGGTTTCAGGGTGTTGTACAAGTTGTTAACAGCAACATGAACACGCTCAACAAACCTTTAACTGCCTCAGCGTTGGTGTTTGTGCAGATGGTAGTAATTGGCTTGCCTTGTCTTTATTTCTTTAATGAATTAAATGGTGTTCCTGGCATATATACTGCTATAGCCATTACCTATGTAGGTGGAGGATTGCTTTCTGCATGGTTTAATCAGCGAATCATCAAAAATGTCCAGTTGAATCCCCTTAAAGCTTAGTTTATCGAGAATCCGAAGATTTCCTTTCCGTCTTGTGGTCAATATAGTATTTTTACTTAATTACCACACTTCAAAGGAGAGATATGAAAGTTTTAGGGCCACTAGCGAAAGAAGGAAAGATCAATCAGGATGCCAGCCTCAGAGATAGTCAGTCGACTATCATCAATGCCCCTATTGACAAAGTGTGGGACTTAATGATCGATTTTAATACATGGCCCGATTGGAATGAAGAAATCAAATCAATAGAAATTGAAGAAGTAAAGGTTGGTTCAGTATTTAAATGGAACATCAATGGTTCCAGTATTAAATCCACTATCCGACAAATAAAAGAAAAAGAGCTGATCAGCTGGACTGGAACAGCCATGGGAATCAAAGCGATTCATGTTTGGAAATTTGAAGCGGATGGCAACCAAACCATCGTCACCACAGAAGAATCAATCCAGGGATTCCTAACAGTATTCTTTGGTCACCAAAAGCTACACAGCTCTTTGCTTAACTGGCTGGATCAGCTTCGAAAGAAAGCGGAGAACTAGTAAAAGAAACTCACTAACATTACTCTACTAAACCTTCACCACTACCTAACCAACAGACAATCACATGACCTAAAATAGAAATATGCTGGATCAGTCAATTGATTGATCAAATAAAAAATGAACATTATTGCGCCATTGGTTAACCTGATTCAAATACCGGCAAGCTTTCAACCCCTAAAAGTATCTGCCTTGATAGCTGTGCTATTTTCGGTTATCTCTACTCATGGACAAGATATCAATCTGGATATCAACAAAAATCCCAGTCAATATGTATTAAGAAGCTGGAGCACCGAACAAGGGCTGGCGTCAGAGTCCACTAATGAAATTCTTCAATCCGATGACGGCTACATCTGGATTGCCACTTACGCTGGTCTTCATCGGTTTGATGGCAAAGACTTCACGATTTTCAACAGCTCCAATAGTAATATTCCCTCCGCTACTGTACTGAGAGTTGAGAAAAGCACAGATGGCCAAATCTGGATTGGTTCTCAGCATGGGGTAGCTATCTATAAATCCGGTCAGTTTATTGTTCCTGAAGCACTGCAACGAACTTTGGACATGAGTATTGAACAGATGCTCATCACTCAGAATGGAGATTTATGGTTCAGCACCCGCACGAATAACCTTTTCCGCTATAGAAATGAGGAGTTAAGGGATTTCACTAAAGAATTTAATGTGAAGGAAAGCACCGTTCTCGCCATGATCGAATCTGATGATGGCACTATATTCTTTGGTACTGACGACTCAAAAATCATCTCTTTTAGCCCTAAAGGTGAGATAAGCGAGCTACCGCTCAAAACCAATGTGAATGGAGTGAACACCTTCTACTCATTTAAGGAGCATATCTACATCGGTACGGGTAGAGGGCTTTATCGCTGGGATGGCATGAACATCACTAAATACCAGGCACTTTCAGAAAGAGCCATTACAGCGCTTCATGTTGATCAAAACGAAGTAATCTGGCTTGGCACCATGAGTGGATTGTTTCGGTGGAATCCAACCAACCTGAGGTTGGACTCACTTACAGAAGACAATGGGATGCCTAACAACATCGTAAGAGATATGCTTGTGGACAAACATGGAAATCTCTGGATTGCCACGTATCGAAATGGCATTTTCTTTTTATCTGACGGATCTATTGTGAGTTACTCTAAAGAAGAAGGAACCACTACCAATATCATATCGACTGTTTCGGAAATAGATAAAAACACCTATTTATTGGGCAATGAAAACAGTGAATTTAATCTACTTAAGAATGGTGAAATTTCCATCTGGGATCCTCCCATTGCGGTTCCTTCAGCACGACTCAAGCATTTAATGACTGATAGCAAAGGCAGAACCTGGGCAAGCACCTACCGTGGGTTGTATGTGTTTGATGGACAAAATAGCCGTAAATACACCGTTAATGAAGGTTTCCCAGATAATTACATCAGAGTATCATTTGAAGACAGCAAAGGAAATGTTTGGGTTGGCACCAAAAACGAGGGACTGATTCGATTTAACTCATTGGATACCTGGGATCAGATAGCAATTGAAGATGGCTTAAGCTCCAATTACATCATGTCAATCGAAGAAAATAAACAAGGAGAAATCATCATTGGGACCATTGGAGGTCTAAACATCATTCGAAATGATGGCAGCATAGACTTTGTGACCATTGAAGATGGTCTGCCGTCGAGCTTCATGTTTTCAACCTTAAGCACTGACAATTTCATTTGGCTTACCTCAAATGATGGTTTGACTGGTTACAATGAAGATACCGTCGTTAACTTCAATCAGGAAAATGGTTTGGGCTTTGATATTGTTTATGACATCATTCCGGATGATTACGGCAATATCTGGCTTCCTTCTGAGAATTCAATCTTGAGCGTCAACCTCAACCAACTCGAAGCAGCCGCCAAAGACCCTTCTGTTCAACTTGAAGTAAGACAGTATGACAAAAGCTATGGAATGAAAAACAGCCACTGTTTAGGTGCTGCTTTGTCTCTCAAAGACTCCAAAGGAACACTTTGGATCCCAACACTGGACGGAGTTGTGAGTCTGAATCCAGATCAGATCAATGCCCCGGTCTTCGAACCATACATGATCATTGAAAACATTTTAGCAGATAATAGATCGCTGGAGGTAAAAGGCGAAGTGACAGTTCCAGCTGGCACCGGAAGGTTGCTGGTTGATTTCACAGCCATTAGTTATGTACAATCCGATCGGTTAAGGTTTCGGTACAAACTTGTTCCATTTGATAAAGAGTGGATTGAAGCTTCCTCTGAGCGAAATGGCGTTTACACCAATCTTCCTCCTGGTAAATACAGGTTTATGCTGCAAACAGGTGTTGATGGTCAATTTACGACCACTGCGCTTACGAAAAACATACTCATTAAAGCTTCCTGGTGGCAAACCGTTTGGGCTAAGGTGCTGTTGGTCCTTCTTGTTATAGCCGTTGCATTATTTATATACTGGCTTAGGTTAAGAGCACTTACCTCTCGAAACATAAAACTTGAGCACTTGGTATCGGACAGAACACAAGCGCTGGAGTTGCAAAAACAGGAACTCAATGAGGCCATTAAGCAGCTTCAGAGTGTGCAGGAACAAATGGTTCAATCGGATAAAATGGCTTCCCTTGGGATTCTCTCAGCTGGTGTTGCCCATGAAATCAATAATCCTTTGAATTTTATCCAGGGAGGTGTAGAAGGTCTGGAACAGACCTTTGCTAATGGTCAATCAATTGACCCTGATGATTTTTCTGCACTGATTGGCGCGATTAAAGAAGGCGTAAGCCGTGCGTCCAAAATTGTTTCGAGTCTCAACGAGTTTAGTCACTCTGCAGACAACCGAGAGCAACCTTGCGACATCCATCACATCATTGATAACTGCCTCACCATGATCCAGTACCGTATTAAAGAGGGCATTGAGTTAGTGAAAGACTTTACCCATGAGCATTCTGAGATAATGGTAATGGGTAACAACGGAAAGCTACATCAGGCATTTTTAAATATTTTAACCAACGCGATACAGGCCATGGGAAGTGAAGGTTCATTAAAAATCAAAACCTGGAATGAGAAAACCCATGCTGTTATTGAAATCATTGATTCTGGTCAGGGCATCAAACCAGAGGACCTGCCTAAGATTACAGATCCATTCTTTAGCACAAAAGAACCAGGCAAAGGCACCGGACTTGGTTTATCGATCACTTATGCCATTATCACAGAACACAAAGGAACGCTGACCTACTCATCTGTCTGGGGAAAAGGAACTACTGCAAGAGTGACACTGCCAAGGCTTTAAGACCTGTTATTTAGGTAGTCAGGTATTGGTTCCTGAATTCTAAATTATACACAACACCAACCCTCCCTATAAAACGGGAGTCAAATCAAACCCAATTTACACCACTCCCTCCCTTGAAAATGGAGGAAAAAAGAAGCTGACGAAATGTTGGAAAGATCTAAAAAATCAAAGGAGCCGTATCAGGAAATAGCTCACAAACACAATTAGTCATTAGCCTTCTCTTCAAGGGCTTCAAGGCGTTTGTTTTGCTCGATGATGTGCAAAGTCAACTCTTCCACCTTTTTCAGTAAGATCATGTTCATCTCTGCCAGTTCGATTCCCTCCGCTTTCATCTCCTCAGCAGTAGGAACCTCTGGCAGGTGTTTGTTGGCTTGGATGTAAGCTTCCAGGTCTTCCAAAGACGTAATTCTTCGAAAACATAATCCGGGCCATTGTCGATGGATTCTACTCGTACTTCGGAGGCAAGGATGTCTCCATTAACAGTTAATTTCGCATCAGAAGTATGGGTAGTCCCAATGCCTATATTACCCTGATCAATAAGCATGTAGGAAACAAAGTCTATATCTGAGGGGGTTTCTCCCCCAGCTCCAAAATGAATTTTTTTGTCCGCTCCCAAAGTATTAACTTTATCTGCAATAAAAGCCAACTGAAAATTGGATGAGATAATCCCTCGTCGGTTTTCACCATCAGGGTTTAGTAATAGCGTTTCACCCCCTACATTTGTTAACAATGTTTTTCCATCTTCAGAAATTCTAAAGACCTCCTGACCTTTAGGTGCTACATAAAAAGAGGGCTGTTGTCCATAAGCCTTAGAAACCATTCCAAAATCCAATGTACGATCTGCAGCATCATATGACCTTCCCAGTTTGATCGTCCAACGATGCTCCTCTGTACCATCAGATATACCTTTATCACTCATTAAATTCAGGAGCAACCCACTTGTTTCATCAATACGAACATCCAAAGGAGCTTCGGGAGAGTTAACACCAATTCCCACAAATCCATCCTGATTTTTATAAATCATTTCCTTCCAATCCATCCACTCACTACTACTGCTACTATAGGTGCGAAAAGCCAAAGATGCAGAAGGTCCTTTAGCGGTGTTCGCTATCTCGAAATTCCGCGCACCAGAAGACCAGACTGAAAGCTTCACTCCATAAGGGTATGACCAGCCATAACTAGTATTAGCTCCTGGACCAACCTGAAAACTAACTCCATCAGGCATCTCTGAAGTAGGCGTGTCTTCAAGTTTAGTAGAGGTTTGCTGTGCCAAAGCGCTTATGGACAGAATGGCTAAAAAAAGGGATATTAGGAATTTCATAAATCAAAAAAGTTTACTTCTTATCAATTAAAGCTGATAGCTGGTCCTGTTGCATTTTAACTGTATTATTCAACTCAATTACATGCAAGGTCAACTCCTCCACCTTCTTAAGCAGTATCATGTTCATTTCAGCTAGTTCTATGCCTTCCTCTTTCATCTCAACAGCAGATGGCACTTCTGGCAAGTGCTTATTCTTCTGAATGTAAGCCTCCAGGTCTTCCAAAGACGTGAGGTCATAGGATTCTTCAAAAACGTAATCAGGGCCATTGCCGGTGGATTCTACTCGTACTTCGGAAGCAAGGATGTCACCATTTACGGTCAGCATCGCATCAGGAATTAGAACACCAATACCGACCTTCCCATTGGATCGGATAGATATACGTTCAAACTGAGCTCGGAAATCATCATCAGATAATGAAGTAAAAGCGGCTTTTTCACCTGAGTAAAAACTCAGTTGACCATCATTTCGATGAATCCAGCCGGCAAAGTCATTGTGGTTTCCTGCACCTAATGTCCATTCTTTACTATTCTCGTCCCAGGTCAAGTCTGCATCTCTCGATGACAAGACAGATGAACGTACATAGCCATTTTCCTGCTCAGAAATCACACCATCCAATGACATCCCACCAATATGCTGTTGCACAAATGCACTAGCTCCAACATGTAAGTCGTTTATCATTTCAACGACACCCGTGGAACCAACCATCAGTACATCGTTCGTACCCAGGCCCATATCATAGGCCAACTTAAACTTACCTTCGTCACCACTGTGTAAACCCATGGTCCATTGATAATTGGGCGTCACGAATTTCCAGGCTACCTGATTATTTGTTTCAGACTCTAGCTGACCAAATACCGAACTGGTGGATTTAATATGGAAAAACTCTTGAGGAGAAGTTATTCCCAACCCTAATGCCCCTCCATAAAAATAGGAGTCCCCAGCAGGATTCAATAGCACACGCCCAACACTGTTCTCATCTTTTATTATCACTGACTGATTATCTAGTGCATCAAAGGCCAGTACATTCCCTTTATACTGTATTCTCAATGCACTTCCAGAAAACCTTCCCATTCTCACTCCATCATCTTCATCTCCACTTTTCAGGAAATTAATGAATTCCATATTGTTCAAATCAAAGCTATTGGGCTGCGCCCACGCTGATAGCGAGAAAAAAAGTATCGTGATGGTAAGTAGTAAATGTTTCATAGTGATTGAAGATTTGATTAAATTCTTATTTCCCCCAAGGCAGCCCATTCAAACTAAAGCCTACACGGACAACAAAAGGCCTTGGGTGGGTATCGTTGTTTCGATGGTTGAAATCGTAGAGGATGGTGGTGGAGATGCTGCCATATGAGGCAATCTGAAACTTCCGGCCAATTCCCAGGAGATATTCCTGCTGCCAGCTTACTTTCGGATCCTGCTCTCCAAAGAGCGTGGTGTTTCGTAACTGTGCATACTCGGCATGAAGAAATGCCCCCCGGAAAAACTCCTGCTCAGCAAACAGACTGTAGCCGTGCATCTGTGTGGGAGCGCCGGCCAGTGAAGCCGAATCACGCTTACCGATCAACTCACGCCAACGAATACCTCCACCCACTTGCAGTTTTTTGTTAATCTGATAGCCGAGTTTGATATCGATATCTGGGATAATGGGATCAGTGGACTGAATGGACACATTTCCGGTTAGTATCAGCCGGTCGATCAGGGGTTTACCTTTCAGTGAATTTCTTTTAATGCCTTCTTCAGGTTTAGACAGGTCTGGTATGGACACATACTTGTCCTTGAGCTTGGCCATTTTCTGCTGGAGCTTGGCCAGCTGATCCCCTTTTACTTTCTCTTGAAGCTGATCTATTTTCGCCTGCGGATCTTCTGCCATACTCTGCGCCTCACTGGCCGTGCTTTTCAGCTGACTAATTTCATCAGTAGGTATCTCTGCCTGTACCACATCCATTAGGTTATCTTGTGGCAGATCCAGCCCACTGGTGTAAGATGACAGCTGCTCTTGTACGAGCTCCTCTGCCAGTGGTGTGAGCTCCAGGCTATCCACCTGGAAGTCTCCAGAGTCCAGTTCCTGTAGCCGCTCGGTAAGCATGGCCAGCTCCTCGGTCTGGTGACTGGCTGCCAGCGTGTTGAGTGCCCAGGAGAGTGAATCTGCGACTGATGCCGAGTCCGGAAGTACTTGAAAAAACGATGAGTCTATAGGTGCGCGGTTTAGTGCCACCTGCTCCATGCTGTCCAGGTAAGCCTTGCGTGCTTTGCGCTCCTCCTTGTCCATCAGCTTCTTGTATTTCTTCAGCTTCTTGCGGACGTCTTTGGTTTTGGCCACTTTCTGAGCGTGCTTGTCAGAGAGCTTAACATCAAACTTGACCTGGGCGGAAGCTACGAGCACAATAAACGAAAACAGTATAGTGCAAAACCATTTCATTAGTACTTTACAGGCAGGTCCCCATCTCCACCACCGCCTCCACAATCGTATTCAACAATAAAATTACCTGTTGCTTCAAATGAATTACCGCATTCGTCGGTTAGTATGCACTTAAATTCATTGGTTCCTTCACGAGTCAATACGATTGTAGGTAAGGTTATAGAAGGGTTGCTCCCAGAAATAGACGTCCAGTAAGTGTTTCCAGCCAGTCTGTAAGACCAATTATAGTCCACAAAAGGATTACAATAAGCACCTCCAGCAGGAAGCGAAGACATCACCCCTAAAGAAACCTGACTAGGAGGCCCTGCAGCCAAACAACCGGTGCCAGTAACTTCATAAGTATCATCACACTGATTGTACCTATTTTTCGTAAAACACACCGCGCCTTGATACATCTGCGATTTAATGTTCTGATTATATGGCATTGTTTGTATGGGGTCATACTCTGGGTTGATTAACGTTAACTTGACGGAATAAATCCCAGTACTGCTGTAAGCGTGAGTTACCTCATGATCGGGTGTCTCCAACACCGTGCCATCACCAAAATCCCAATAGTGGACGGTATTACCATAAAAAGAGGCCGCGTGATTGGAGGTGAATATAATGTCACTATCCACTAGGTTTAAACCATAATCGGTCACTGTCGCAGACAAGTCCTCATCTTGACCATCGTAGTGATAGCGGTGGCGCTTAAGAATCTCCTTATTATTGGGATCAGTGGCATCCCAGACTACTCTCAGCCGATTAAACGCATCGTATTCATATTCTGTCACCTGTCCATTAGGGTCTGTGATGGTTTTTACTCCTACTAATGGGATGTGGGTGTAGTTGGTGGTGAAATCTTCGTTGATGCTTTCAGATGTGATTATGGTATTACCGTAGCCCCAACCATAACTAATTGAATTTCCATTGAATGAACGCTGAGAACTTATTCTTCCATCATTGTTGAATATGTATTCTGTTAGATCTTTATACCTAGAGTCCTTCGAAAAAGATAATCCATCAACTCCTAACGAGACAGCTGAAAAAGAGGTAGAACCATCTTCTATTTCCAAAGAATATTTTTTTAAAGGAACTATCAATTGACTCAATGTAGTTCCAACCGTTTGAAATGTTTGTAAAGAAGCACCTGTTAAATTATAGTTGACTCCATTACGAGCATACCATGATTGACTTTCGACTGGATTAGCTATCATCCTACTAGCAAATGCAGTCCAATAGCCTTGCACTTCTTCTGAATCATTTTCATCCCATGTAGCATCTGGTGTACAAATGTCAGTTACATATGAGTTTATTATTCTCTTTTTTGATCCATCGGCATATGTGGTCTCTATCTCATCAACAAAGTTTCTCCAATCGTCATGATAAAAATATTCGGTTAATACTTCCGTATCTGCATTGGTTTCTTTGATGACAGAAATTTCACTAAGACGCATATATGAAGAATAGGAATCATAATTAAAAACAACAAAATTATCAGGTAATTCAATCGTAGTAGGTGTGCCAGCAATAAAATCGAAGCCTTCCAGATTGTTCGAACCAAAATAGGCAACTATAAGATTGCCCCATTTCCATTCAGTTGGCAGAACGTCAAATGAATACTCTGGATCAGAACTATGAAGCAATACATCTTCAGCATCATATACTCTTGTCTCTTCAACCGTACCTCGTTCCCAAAATTTTGACGTCTTAGGTGATAACTCAGGATAAACTGTTACTGAACCGCCAACAGTTAGCGTGGCATCATCATCTGGTCGTTGAGTAAGGGTGTTAAAAGTGTAGACGATTTTCCCTCCATTAGTAGTTGTCTTTGTTACCGTTCTATATCCGACAGCCGCCCCATTTTGATCAAACAAAGCAACTTCTGAGCTAGAATAATAAGTATATTTCTTTATTGTAGTTCCTCCTTGTTGATACTCAATATGAAGCATATAGGTTGGCACACCATAAGATACTGGGGATGAATAAGTATAACTTTCAGTATATGTATCATCTGAAGCAGGATCATAATAGTCAATTCCACCTACCCGAAGACCACCATACAATCCATTCGACTCCAAATGGTAAGTAACCTCTTCACCTGATACTTTCTTTATCTTACGGATACTCCATGCTCTAGAGAAGTTCGAATTTGCATTTCTTAATGCTGGATTATAACTACCATTATGTTCATTTATTGGTACTCGTAATGTAGTACTGAGGTTACTTGAAGTTGTACCGTTAGAGTAGCCCCAATGGTCATATAACCTTGAGTTCCTTGGTGGCAAAGAATTGTTATTCCAATCAGTTGTGCTATCATCATCATCTTTGAAGTATTCAAACTCTCTATGTGTGAGTGATTTTCCCTTAGAATTCAATATGAGTTTGCTTAGTCCCAGTCTTTTACAATTTGCATCATTGCAAGAAGGAATCACTCCGATGAAGTTTTCGAAAAAACTATCTTCTGATGAGAAATAGAAATACTTCAATTTAAATGAACTCACCTCTGAGTTATTGTAATTGATTGACACGTTATTCAAGTACCATGTAGATAAATCCTGTCGACCAGATTTATTCCAATCAAACTTAATCGAATAAGGCCCATTCGAAATGGACTTGATGTATTTTGGAGACTTTACCTCTATTTTAGTATCTCTATTAATAGATTTTGTTTCAACTCCAGGATCATATTTTACTTGGTAAGCATTGGCATAGTAATAGTATGTGAAATCAGGCGCAGACCCATAGGTAAAACTGACTGGAATAGAATGATCAGGGTACTCAATTCTATCTAAATACCATGTGGCTATGTACTCAGTCTCTGCCCAATCTGGGTGAATATTACCTACCCTCGGTGTTTTGACTAATGATTCTCTAGAACTCGCTGTACTACCGAAATAATACCTGACGCCATAATTATCCACAATAACCCAGCCATTATCAAAACCATCCACCATAGAGATTAATAGGTCTTTTTTGGGCATTTGCATTATGGATTCTCCATCCTTGCCGACCTGAAACTTTCCCGAGATCCCAGGTGCTTGATAGAAGAAGTCATCATGTTCACCATCTTTCAGTCCACTGGTGATGCTTGGAAACTTCTCATCATCAGGTTTGGTAGGGTCCCAAAACCCTCCATCTGTATCTGGTATACCTTTTACCACCCTGGTGATCATACCCCCAGCCTGTAGCTGCCACCCTAGTCCTACTGGACCGGCTAGATCCTGAACCTTGATTCCTCCGGCATGGTAGCTTAAACCTACAGGTATACTTCGGCCACTGGGATGAGGGAGATTATATAGTGACTCATAAATTTGCGGTATTCCGGTATACATATCCACCGGCACACTCTGCATACGGACCAGACCACTACCTTGTGGTGAAGGTAATACGGTGCCTGGTTGTGCTAAAAGACTGTTGTTAATCTGAAGTATAATCAAACAAAAATATAATCCTATTTTATTCATTTTAATATCATATAAGACTAATAACGGTAAACATAATTTCAAATAGCAATTATTCAGTTCTACATAAAAAACTTTAACTATCTCAATATTCTTTTTATTTAATTTATTAATCCCTGAATAAGCATTTTAAGTCATAACGTTCTATACAACTCAGGATGCTTACTTTTCCAGTAACTATGAAATTCCAGTGCATTTTTTTTGTAATTTTCTTTGGAAAAAAAACCATTCAATAAATCCAAACTATCATAAATAGCAATTGAAATATGATTTAGTTGTTTTCTGTAACATTCTCCAATATCTTTTTCTTTCCGAAAAAATTCTGATTTAGGTATATCAGAACTTCCTTGCTTTAAAAATCCCAGTAAATTGAAAAAGTTAATTTCATTATCTCGGTCAAACAGAAAGTAAACCGAAGGATAAAATTCACGATGATATTTTTCCATCTTGATTACATAGCTTTCGGATATGTATTCCATCAAATAAGACTCATCACTTATGAATTCACTCTTTATTTCAAAACCAAATTTGGATATGAGTGCACCAAAATAATCGTTGGTATATTTTTCAATAATCTCAATCATCTCACAAGAAAATTATTGTTTAATCAACCGAGTAAAGTTCTTGTTCCAAGAATACCCATGTCTTTGTAAATATCTAATTTCCTGAGCAAGAACAGAACTTGGATCAAGTTTTGCTGGATTGTATTTTCCAGCAAATATTACGTCATCCCCTCGTTTAACAACACCTTGTAAAAACTTGACATTTTTTCGCATTGTCCAAGCATCATCAGTAACATTTAAGAAATTTGCACCAATTTTCTGTGCATATTCTCGGTAGGTAGCCCTTGGCCCAATTACACTTAACCTTTTAGCAACTTGTTTGGATAAATAATTCCTTAATGAAATAGGCACTAAACTTGTAAAAGGATCCTCAGTAGGTGTTACAGTACCAGGAGCTGGTCTACCGTTATACTTCCATTCTGGAACAAAATTTGGATAACTCTCTTTATTTGCAGGATAATCTCGTAGTTTACCACTTGTTAAATCATCTGGTTTCACTTCTCGCCACGGTTCCCCTGTTACCTCATTATTTGGCAAAACATCCAATGCTTCGACGATAACCTCTCCTCTTCTGAGTAGTTCATCAAGACCCGGACCATTTAGTACTGTTGGGTCTGAAGAATAACCACCCGGCCCAAAAACACCCCCTAATGATGATCCTAACTCAGACCATGGGATATTAGAATATCCTGCATATGCTCCCAGTCCAGCCATTGCTCCATAAGCAGCATACTTTTGGACTTCATCTCCGCGACCAGATAAATAAGCATAGGCAACGCCTGTGACCGCTCCTGCAACTGCACTAATTCCATAATTGACCAATACACTTTCAGTAAAGAACCCACCATCTGGGTCCGTTCCCATATGAGGACCATTGCCCATGCCTAAGTATGGACTAGAAAACTGACTGTAAGGATCGGTCTGCAACCACCTACCCAGCCATGGGTCATAGTTTCTCAGTAAGAAATCATAAGTAGCGATCGTGCTGTCGTAATCGGCAAAAGTACTCTGATAGCTAAAACCTGGATCCAGATACCCTTCCTCTTTCCAGCTGGTGGCCATAAGCGCTCCGAATGGGTAGTATTCGTTTACCTGTGTAACACGGAAGGATTCATTTGAAGACTCGTGTGTTACTACCAGGTCATCGAAATAGACGTTGTACCCATTATTCTGCTCATTGGCGAGGTAGACATACAGGTATCCAGATTTATTGAAAGTAAGGTCATTGAGCTCGCTCTTGATGTAGGACCTGCCACTTGTACCATTTACAGACAAGTAGTTGCTTAAACTTGCATCGACTGATCCGTCTTCATTAAAAAATAGGTAATTTAAATAGGCAGATAAATTAGTAGACCCGGTTTCGCGTGAAAGCCATGATGGATTTGCAGATATGGTCGAGTTAATCGCAGATTTAGTCGTCTCATTCACTACACCTGCAACAGATGAAGTAAAAAGACTTCCTACAGCATTCGCCAGATTTTGGTTGGTTCCTGATGTGCCCGAGTCATTGTATTTAGCCCAGTATTCTAAGCTCACTTTGTCTCCGTTGGCAATATCCAAAACTCTGGCTGCACCCACTACTTTATTGGCTTCACCAGTCAGGTGCTGTGATTTGACTCCTGCCAGCGTATGGTTAAACTGTCCAGACAGGTCTGTAAGCACGGTATTGTTGGGTACGTGAAAGTCAGGCTCGTCTGTGCCATCTTCAAAGTCACTAACATATACTTTGCGCTCAGGTAGAACCCCATAAGACACGCGGTTGTTTCCCTGATGGTCCGTGATCATGTACTCGTAATGAAACGATCCATTTTGTGCATAGGCTCTGCCTTCATCTGTAAAGACCTGATTGATTTCATCATTGTAGTACTCAATGACGCCTACATAATCAACCTGAGCCACTACTTCGTCATTGGCATTAAGTATGGTTTTGGACAGTCGATTACCAGCAGCGTCGTAAGTGTAGGTGATGAAACCACTTTCATCAAATTCAATTGATTCTGGAAGTTGAAGGTGATTGTAGGTTATTTCCACAATCTGCTTATTTAAATCCGAAACTAAATTACCGTTAGCATCATAAGTATAGTCCGCTGCTCCTGTGAAAAAATCGTTGAAGCCACCACCAGAGTTTATACGAGTACTCGATCCATCGAGAGGATTATAGTAAGGATCGTCAGTACCATTATCGGCTACTCCTTTCAATTGATTTGAGTTACTTTCGTAGGTAAAAGCTAAATCATCAATTTCGTCATTGTTCTTATTTCTGATTATTCGACGAATATTTCCATTGTCGTCTTCATAGTCAATGTTTACATCAAAATATCCAGGCTTACTCCACCAAGCGGTTCCACCTGAACCCGTGGCGTAGATGGCCTTTGTTAACTGTCCTAGATCATCATAATTATATCCAGTTATTGATCGATCAAAATTGTTTCCATCAGTATCCTTGTTTTGCCATTCAAAAGCAGCTAAAGATCCGTCATATCTAGCCGGAATATTGTCGGCAGCATGCGCTACGGAAAATGTCTGATTGTAATGATAAGCAGCACCAAACAAATC
The DNA here is from genome assembly GCA_024305105.1 of Marinoscillum sp. Taxonomy (GTDB): domain Bacteria; phylum Bacteroidota; class Bacteroidia; order Cytophagales; family Cyclobacteriaceae; genus Marinoscillum. The sequence continues at coordinate 2,848 of JAMWZA010000101.1, read as the reverse complement.
ATCCGGTTCACTTAACTGCGGATCATTGATGGAGGTGAGCCAGCCTTTGGCATTGTATCGGTAATCGATGGACTGTAAGAAGGACGAACCTTCATTGGTAGAATGAACGTTCTTTTCGATGAGTGTCCCTAGTTCGTTGTACTGATACTCTGCCATCAGTACTTCGTCAACTACTGAGATTGGATTTCCAGATGGGTCTATTTCATTCCAGACTTTCAGTAAGCGCCCGTCATGATCGTAATCATAGCGTTGTCCATAAGACAGGTCAACACCAGTGTTATTTTTACTATGATAGAGTCTACTTTCCAGTAGCTCACCCGCCCAGTTGAGATCGGATGAAATTCGATCATAGCCACCCAGGTGGTTTTCGGAGATGATCTGAATTTCCCGGTAGTCGTCATCATAGTACACTACGGTATTGAGCCATTTCTCCGGACTGGAATCAAGGACTTTCACCTTACTTCCAGTGGTCAACCCTTTTACTGCTGTGTTTTCATTCGGCTCATCAAAATCGTTGATATAGTCAAAGTTGATACCTTCTATATCCCAACCTGTATTGTCAATGAAATCATAATCATCATAATAAGTGATGCTGTAGATTTCATTAATAACTGTGGGTAAAGATTCATCTGTAGTATAACCAATGGCATCAGTGGCAACATTCTCATATCTGGCAGCTGAACTATTCTTTGCCTTGGTACTCCACCAGTCATCTGGATCGGTGTCTATGTTTTTTCGTCCAGACATAATCAATCGATTATGCTTGTCGTATTTAAAATATGTCCACTTGTTATTGGCACGCTGTACTGCATCTGAGGTGAGAACTACTCGGTCCCATTTGTCATAACAGTGATACACCCATCCAGCACCCGGCTTCTTCTCTTTGATTAAGCGTCCGCGAGCATCATAGATGTATTTGAAGAGAAACCCATCGTTTTCCTCATCACTCAAGTCCGTGCCTTTGTCAATGGCAGGCGGCACTGTGAAACGAAGACGTCCGAAATCATCATAAACATTGTAAGTCGTTACCCACTCAGATGTACTAGCCTTTTGGACACGACTAGCCACACTTAAACCTCTGCTATCGGTGATCTTTTGAGAAATACGCCCTTCTTCATCCGTGACCTGTACGATGGTGAGCTCTCCGGCAACATAGAAATACTCTTCATTATCTTTTCGAGCACGTGGCTCATCATCTTCCTTGTCTGTTCCTTCTATTATTCTCCATCTTCTAATCTGGCCATGCGTGGCTGGGTCATAGATAAAATAGTCATAAGTGGTTTTGATGTCATTGGTGTGCCAGTCACCGCCAACTCCAGTGGTAGACTTCACTCTACCAAGTGGCGAATCTTCTATTTCCGTATGACTGTACGGATGGGTTTCATTGGGAAGTCCGTTGGATGAATTGCCCGAATAAAAATTTGATTGAGCTGTTTCGTAACCCCCATGGTAACCTCCGGGGTTAGATGTACTCCTCGTGTAAGGCAGATAGGCATTCTCTTCTATACCTGTAGTTTCGTCGTACTTATGAAACCCAATCACATCATTTTGACCGGGGCTCTGCTGCGCCACTACGGTCTGTATAGGTCGCCCCAGTCCATCACTATAGGAAAAGGACACGCGGCGATCACGGGCATCCGCACCTGCAAACTCATTTTCATCTGTAAATGCTTCGCGTGCTACTTCCGTTCGGACGAAGTTTTTACTTAATGTTGGCGGGGTGTTGTCGGTCTGCTCGATCATTTTGGCATACCAATTACCGTCGGTAGCTGCGGAGATAACCAACGGCTCTGTTGCGGAGATGGGTGTAAGTGTGAGCGACTTTACGATCAGGTAGTTGGTAGTAACCGTTTCATTGACATCTTCATCCAATACAACCGTTTCCCCTGAAATGGTTTGCGTGTGACCAATTGTGGATATAAGTACAACAATCAGTAGAACGAAAGCTTTTAGCCAGCTTTGTAGGTAGCCAGGTTGGATCATTATGGTTAGGTCTTAAACGGTTAGGTTTTTCAAAAGAAGCTCCTCTATTGGTTATCTCCAAGAAAAATCTTTTAAAACTCCATGAGCTATATCAAATGATAGTAAATACTAGCTATTGATAGTCATAATACTATCATCTGATATAGCTTAATTAAATACATTTGATCAGACTTGGTTTAAAGCAGATCTATTCCAATTTTTGACTTTTTGTAACCTAACCTTATAAGCCATGATGAGAATTTCACTTGCTCTCCTTACCATTCTATGCTTTACCTTCAGCCTTTACGCACAGCAAACGACTAACCTCGAAATTGATAAAAATCAGGCCCAGATTTACCTTGGATTAAATGGAGATGGAGGGCCTCACGGGATTGTCTTTGATGACCCTGATGGCAATCTCCTCAATTTCTTTTACAGAGCAAATCCCAACTCATTGCAAATAGAAAATGCTTTGACCGATGAACCACTTTTCTCCATTAATCACGATACCGAATATGGCTATTTCGCAGGAAGACTTGGTGTTGGTATCTCGTCACCTTCCTATTGGTTACATGTTAATTCTGAAGGAGCAAACAATGTCGGTATGTTTGAAAGCACAGATGATTATGCAATTTTGCATATAAAAGACCTTAATACAACTGACTCTGAATTCATTAGACGCCTTGGTGACAGAACTTTCCTATACAGTGGTGGAATCAGTCATTTGACTTTAGACAATGGATTCGTTGGTATTGGTATTAATTCACCTTCAGAGGCTCTCGAAGTTTCAGGTAATATTAAAGTAGGTTTTGACTCAAAATTGATTACCCAATCGATTGAAGGCACACGAGGGTTTCTTAATCTAAACAATGACAATTGGACCGTT
>JAMWZA010000100.1 GCA_024305105.1 Marinoscillum sp. | reverse complement strand
TGCATCCGCCGCAATTTCAGCCCGCGGTTTTAGTCCCAGTTTTAAAGCCGGAAGCATCACGTTTTGCAAAACGGTAAACTCTGGAAGTAAGTAGTGAAACTGAAAGATAAAACCGATGTGTTTGTTTCTTATTCGTGCCAGCTCATCGCTAGACTGACCATTGAGCCGCTGGCCATTTAAGTACAAACTGCCCTCATAGTCCGTATCCATGGTAGACAGTATGTAGAGCAGCGTGGATTTACCGCATCCGGATTTCCCCATGATGGAGACAAATTCGCCTCGTTTTATCTCCATGGAGACATCTTTGAGCACATGAAATAGCACGGGTTCTCTGAAGTATTTATTGAGCCGGTCTACCTTTAGAATGATATCGTGATGTTCTTCCTTCATTGTCCACGAATAATTTCCACCGGATCGATGTGTTCGGCTCGTCTAGCTGGCAGATAGCCTGCCAGAAAAGTAGATACAAGTGCGAAGACTATACCGATTACATAATAAACAGGATTCCAATTGACTGGAAAGGTTTTGACGGTGGGAAGCGCTTCTGTTTCAAATGGCGTATGATCAATCAGCACGGAAATACTGTATCCAAATAGCAACCCCATCAAGCCACCTATCAGGCCGATGAGGAGTGCCTGAGAAATGAAGATAAATTTGACATCACTGCCCGAAAAACCAGTGGCTTTCAAAATGGCTATGTCATTCATCTTTTCGTAAATAAGCATGTTCAGGATGTTGTAAATACCAAAACCCGCTACCACCAGTAGTGTGATAGACACGGCATAGGTGATGATGTTTCGGATGGAGGTCCCCGTTTCAAACTGGGCATTCGCTTCATTAATATCTACGGCCCTGAGTTTGAATTTTCGTTCAATTTCTCTTGCCAACGGCACAGATGCCTCTATGTCGTACAATTTTACATTGATATCGGTAATGTAGTTTACTCCTTCGCCTAGTATTTGCTGTGCAGTGGTCAGGTTGACATAGCTCTGAATGTTGTCCACCTCTGCCAGGCCACTTTGGTAAAAACCAACAATTTTTAATTGAAACAGATCGCCTTTCCCCGAAATGATCTGGACATTGTCCCCTACTTTGAGTGAGAGCTTTTTGGCAACCCCTGCTCCCATTAGGATGCCGTTTGAGGTCCGTTTAAGTGACTTGGCATTTCCTTGAAAGAGGTAATCTTCGAGCAAAAACAACCGTGATTCTTCCAACACATCAATACCGTTTAGTAGCCCATTGATTTGGAGGGATCCGGCCGAATAGAAAGCCTGAGCGCGTACCAGCGGGGTTAGGCCTTTTACGCGTAAGTCTTCTTTTAGGTGACTCATCAGCGGTAGTGCATTGTGTATTCTCTCCTGGCTGAGTTTTGGTTTAATGGAATGGATGATGTCAATGGCCTCTTCAGCCTGCTTCAGGTAATCAATGGGTTGTTTTTTGCTCGGCTGAATCTCGTTGTAGATGTGCACATGTGGTGTCCTGTTTAGAATCAGTCCATCCAGCAGGTTATTCAGTCCAGTCATGAAGCTGACCAAAATGATAAACGTACCAATCCCAAAGGTTACCCCAAGTGCCGCAATACCCGATTGCTTCAATCGGGCAAGCAAATGCGTTTTTGAGATCGTTAGAAGGATGCTCCAGTTCATTAGCTACGGGAGTAAAAGGTAAGTGGTGGAATCCAGCCCGGAGACAATTTCTACATACTCCATACTCATTAAACCAACCTCAACCAGCACCTCTCCATCGGGTGTTTTTACGGAGTTGTTATCCAATAAATAGCTTCTTGGAATGACCAGCACATCCTTTTTTTGGTTGATGACAATATTTGCCTCGCCAGATAACCCGGAGTATAGCTGAGCTGGAGGGTTGGCAAACTTAGCTTCTACCGTGAAGGTCTGTGTGCGGCTATCCTTCTGTGGAAATATACGTATGATCGAGGCTTCAAACACCTGATCATCAAAAGCATCCAGGTTGACGATCACGCGTTGATTGAGTCGAATTTTGATAATGTCCACTTCGTCTACTAACAGGTTGATGGTAAACGCGTTACTCTTACCAACAGTAGCTATGGGCTCCTGTGGGTGGATCAATTCACCTATTTCCTTATAGAGGGCATAGACTTTTCCATTCAACCGACTTTTTATCGAGTACTCTTCTCTTCCGATTTGTGCATTTTCAAAATTGTTTTTCGCAGTACTTAGCGCTGTGGTCAGCTCAGCTTTGGTTCTGCTGTATTCCTTGCTTAGCGACTGCAATGTTTCTGCCGATCGCTCAAAAGTGATCTTTCGAAGCTCGTACTCACGCTGAGTGCCGATGTTTTGTGCATGCAATTTATTCTGTCGATAGTAGTCGGTCGAATCCTGTTGGTACGTCAGACGTGCCATTTGTATTTTATTCTGGAGGGTGTTGAGAATGGAGCCGGTTCCGTACCGGTTTTCGCTCGCTAGTTGCAAAGCCAGACGAGCATTTTCTACATTTAATTTGGGGGTTTCATTCTGTATTTGCAGGATAATTTGGCCACTGGTCACTTCATCTCCTTCTTGCACATATCTCTCGGTTAGAATACCACTCGCCTGAGAGTACACGTTGTACAGGCTATCAGGAACGATCGTCACCGATGCATAGACAGACTCGGTAATGTCACGAACAGTCGGTGTTACCTTGTCGGCTGATGGTTTACAGCCTATCAAATAGACGAGTGCAACTATGAATACGATAACTTCTTGCTTCATCAGACCAAACATATGACTAATATCGCGTGTCGTCAACTTATGGATGTCCTAATGAGTCAATGAATTACATGATTATTGTCAGGCACTGTTGCCATACTATGGCGTCAAACCGTCTATTCATGTATGTGGGTAAGCGGCTTCTGGTGGTGAAGTTGTCGATACTGGGTACTCGGATTTTTGGAACTGTAAACAGCCCAATTTTTCCACTTGAAGCAAACAAACTGCAAGGAGTTAGCTGCTACAGCTCTTCACTTATCATAAAGAACGACAACTGATTAATATGAAAAATCATTGATCGCCTTTTTGATTACAGCTGCAGACTTGCTTAACATTTCCAACTCATCCTTAGAGATATCATACTCCTGAATCTCAACGACACCATCTCCGTCGATCAAAGTTGGTACGGATAAAGCCACATCATCTAATCCATAATAACCTGTGAGCACAGATGAAACATTAACAATTCTTCGCTCACCCCTCAATAACCAATCCAGTAAATTGGCTGTGACCAGTTAGAGAATACCTCTGATGAGGAAAAGTGATGCAAAAGCAATGATGGCATACAGTTCAGGAAATACAGCCATAATCATGGCTCTTCCAAATATATCATTGCCAGCGCCGATGCTATCAATGCTGCTGGCACAGACTTTTCCCTGGTACATACCAGAAAACAACCCTGCCAATCCGAGCGCGAGCCCACCACCCAATACACCAGCTCCCTGAAGTAAGGTCATTTCTGGTGAGATCAAGTCCTGCAGGATAAAAAACCCTGCAAATCCATAAAGCCCCTGCGTACCTGGCAAAGCACTAAGTACAATGAAGGACCCAAACGATTCGGGTCTCTTTTTCATCGCGCCAATGGATGACATAGCCGCTACTGCTGTACCCATGGCACTTCCGCATCCTGAAAGACCAACCAAAAGGCCAATACCTATGAACGCTACTATTAATGGTGCTACTTCCATAATTATAAAGTTTATTTTGATTTTCTAAAAGGTCGGTATGTAAGTCCTTTTCCCTGAAATCCTACATTGCCGTAAAACTCCACAAAGGTCAGCCTCAGCGGGTGAACAAAAGAACCCAGTGCAGCAATCCCAAAGTTGAGCGTATGTCCGAATACAAGAAAGAGAATACCTATGACCACATTGATGATGCTCCCTTCCATAATTTGCTGGCCTATTTGATTCACAACCAGCCCCAAAACAGATGAGGCCAATCCAAGCGCAAATAGCCTTACATAAGACAATATGTCCCCGAGTATGCCTGTGAAGATGAAAAACAAAGGCATAAAGGAACCCCCTACTCGTTTGACCAACGTCAGGTCAATGTCATGAAAGAAGATCACGAGTGTTATCCCGGTGATCAGCAGATACTTTCTAAAGTCACCCAGCACATCCAATGAGCCAACTCCCTGCATATCCGCTAGGAATATCCAAATGAGGCTGGTGACAATCAATAACTTTCCGAAAGGTGAAATGGCATATGCATAGCCTTCGTACCTGATTTTGTTGTATATAGCGATAATCACACCGGTCAGTATCTGGATTACACCAATCATCAATGCCACATTGAACGCATTGAAAATCAGTGAACTATCGTCTTTAATGATTACCCATTGAGAAAGCTGTCTTACCCAGGCCGCCGGGTGGTCCGGAAGCAGTGCAATACCAAAAAGACTGCCGGATTTAATGAATCCCATGAGCATGGTGAAAGCTCCCAGAATCATACCCAACCAGGCCACATTTCTGGACGTTTTGAGAAATGAATAATAGCCGGCCAGCATCAGGACAGCCAGTACAAAGCCATAGCCTGCATCTCCCAGACAATAAGCAAAGAGAATCGGATAAAAGACTGCCAAAATAGGCGTCAGATCTGTTTCATAATAATTGGGCAGGTCAAATACCCTGGTAATGGGTTCGAAAAGTCTCGGGTATTTTCGGTTTTTCAGTACGACCGGAACATTTTCTCCTTTTTGCGGGTCCCTGATCTTCCACACGACATTTTCTTTTTCCAAAAACTTCACAACCTCTAACTTCTTATGTGCTGGAAACCAGGCCGATAGAGAAATCACCTTTTCCTCACTGTGGTCGCTGAAACTGGCCTGAATTTCCGCAAGGGCAATCGCATCATTTATGGATGTCTTGTACTGCTTCAGCATAGGTAGATAAACCACCTCTTCCTGAAGTGAAGCCCGCACCTGTGATTGCTTGTTTTGGAGCTGATGAATTTTATCCTGCAGGATTGACGGTGGAGTTTTGGGAAGCGGAAAATGCTCATAGGGCGCATTGTAGTCCTTCTGATCAGTGATCACCACAAAATAACTGTCTCTACCGTATTGATTGACCTGTTGTATGATGGCTTGAGAACGATCCAGCTTTTTGAAGGATTTTTTGTCCGTATGACATAGGTAGATGTACACGCCTTGTTCGATCAACGGATGGAATTTTTCATAAGCGTAATCACCCCAGGGTGCCAGGTAGTGGGCTTCCTTCTCCAGTCTTTCGATCTCCTGATTGATTTTTTCAATTTGCTCTTCCTTTTTCTGGAGTCGCGTCATTGCCTCCTTTACTGGTACTGGTTGTGCTGCTTGCTGTATCTTTTCACCATCCTCTTCATTTTCCAACAGTCGGATTAAACGATTGATTATGTTCAGCTCATGGATAAGCGACTTAGTCTCTTCTGGAACATCATAAGTCTCTTGTACGATGTGCAGTAAGCCCAATTCCTGCATCGATTCGGTAAGCAACTTGCGTTGGCTTTCCCTGGTCATCAATGTCAATTTGCTGAACTTCGTTTTCATGCTTCCTCCGTTTATGCTTGCCGACTCTTCATTATTTTTTGCCCGGCTTTAGCAATATTCTCTTTGTCTTCCAGAAATCTTTTGATCTTAAGCACAGCCTGATCCATTTCCGGAATCTGCACCTTTTCGTACAAATTGACCTTTTGAGTGGTCTTCTTTCTGGCATTGTCCAGTGCCGCAATCTGTCGGTGCAATACATCTATTCGGATGTCCAGTACTATCGCTTTTTTGAGCAACTCAATTCCTGCTGGTATCCAGGCAGAATAGCTCCACCAGCTGATATCCGCTAGTTTGAATTCAATGGCCCGTACTTCGGGGACTTTTACACCCACTATGGTCTCTGTGCCTGTGTCCAGATCGTCTATGAATAAAATGTTTGGAAATTCATTCCAAAATCCGCCATACTCATTGATTCTTGTGAGGAGTTCATGACGCTGATTTTCTGCTTTTGTTACTTCTTTTTGCCTTTTTTTCACCTCCAGACGGAGAGCCGTTTCTTTATTCTTCAAAATAGGCAATGCCTTCTTACGAATGGTCAGCTGCTTGTTCAGCTCTTGTATGGTAGTTTTATTGTACTGGAATTTCATGGCCATGGCTATGCGGATGTTTGTGGTTCCTTTTTCCAGTGTTTTTGCAGCAGCTCATCCTTAACTCCAACTTCATATTTTTCAAAATGCGCTTGCAATAATCCCCACCCGGTATCCAACATTTCATTGACCGTAATGTTGATATCTACGGCCAACAATTTCGTGGCATAATCCCTGGCAAAGGCCAGGCATCTTACATCATAATCATTGAGGTCAAACCCGTTTTCCTTTTTGGTTTTAGCATTCATTGCATCGGCATAGAGTCGGATGAGTGCATTCATAAGCTGCGGATGATCTTGGCGGGTTTTGATGCCAATCACGTTTTGCTTCAATCGGGAAAGACTTCTGAAAGGGTCTACAATGACTTTTCCTATGTCCGTATCATGTTTCAGGTACAGCTGACCTTCTGTGATGTATCCGGTATTGTCAGGGATTGCGTGTGTAATGTCTCCTTCGTTGAGGGTGGTTACGGCGATCATGGTGATGGAGCCACCGTGCTCAAACTGAACCGCTTTTTCATAGATACTGGCCAGGTCACTGTAGAGAGATCCCGGCATGCTGTCTTTGGAAGGGATCTGATCCATCTTGTTTGCGACAATTGCCAGCGCATCGGCATAAAGGGTCATATCAGTCAGCAACAGCAAGACCTTCTCCTTCTTGTCATTGGCAAAGTATTCTGCGGCGGTACATGCCATATCTGGAATGAGTAGTCTTTCTAATGGCGGATCTTCCGACGTATTGACGAAACCCACAATCTTATCCAACACACCGGCTGCTTCGAACGTATTTTTGAAGAAAATAAAATCATCATTGGAAAGTCCCATGCCACCGAGGATGATTTTGTCTGCTTCTGCCCTTAGTGCTACCTCGGCCATGACCTGATTGTAGGATTGATCAGGATCCGCAAAGAAGGGTATTTTCTGGCCTGTTACCAGCGTATTGTTCAGATCAATCCCTGCAATCCCAGTTGTGAGTATAACATTCGGTTTGGCTCTTTTTACCGGGTTTACCGCTGGGCCTTTGATTTCACGCTCCTCGCCTTTAACAGGAGACAGGCCATCTAAAGGTTGACCAAGTGCATTGAAAAAACGACCGGCCAGCAAATCACTTACAGCCAATGAAGGTGGCTTACCTGTAAAAACAACATGCGCATGAGTGGACAGGCCTTCAGTACCTCCAAAAACCTGAAGCGTTACCAGTTCCCCAATGATGCTAATGACCTGTGCAGGCTTTTTTTCAACCCAGGCCAGTTCACCAAACCTCACAGAAGAGGCTTTGAGTACGCATGTGGCTTTTGTGATCCGTTCGATCCGCGTATAGGTTTTACGAAAGGCCTTAGTTTGCATGTAGCTCCGTATTTTGGTTTAAAATTTCAACAACCTGTTCCTCGTATTTCTTAAAAGACGAAGACCCGTAATCTGAAAAATTCATCTGAGTTACCAGGTTGATGAGGTTTTTGAAGTAATCCCTTACTTGTTCAAAATTTTCAAATTGGAAATCCTTCGAGCACACATCCAATATGAAATTGAGCATGTAACGCTGGCGGTCTATTTCAGATCGCATATCTATGGGGTCAAAAGAGTTTTGTTGGATGATTCCAAAGTCAATCAGTTCACTTTTCCAGAAGCTGATATGATAATCAACCGGAACTGCGTCATCTCCAAGGATGTTGATCTGGTCTCTCGCTTCTAGCCCGATTCTCAGCAAATCTTTCAGTCGCTTTACGGACTGCACCCATCCTTTCTGAATGTGTTCGTCGCTGTACTCTCCAAATTCCTGGTAGTCGATGTATTTGGAATAAGACGCTAGCGGATCTATTGCTGGATACCTTTTAGAATCTGCACGTTTCTGAGAAAGCGCATAGAAGCATCTTGCTACTTTACTGGTGGACTCAGTGACTGGTTCTTTAAAATTTCCTCCCGCCGGTGAGATGGTCCCAATAAAGGTCACAGATCCCATTTGTCCATTTCCAAGTTTCACAATCCCTGCCCGGCTGTAAAAGTTGGCGATAGTAGCCGGGAGCTCCACCGGAAAAGCATCCTGACCTGGTAGTTCTTCCAGACGGTTGGACATTTCTCGCAAAGCCTGAGCCCACCTGGAGGTGGAGTCAGCTAGCAACAATACCTTGTACCCCATGCATCGATAGTATTCGGCAAGAGTCATGCCCACATACACTGATGCCTCACGAGCAGCCACGGGCATGTTGGAGGTATTGCAAATGATGGCCGTCTTTTGATCTAGTTTATGACCAGAAACCGGATCCACCAGATTCGGAAACTCAGAGAATATTTCCACTACTTCGTTGGCGCGTTCTCCACAGGCCACAATCATGAGGATCTCTGCTTCACTGTTTTTGGCAATGGCCTGTTGCAAAACCGTCTTACCTGTACCGAAAGGCCCGGGAATATATCCTGTTCCGCCCTCCATCATTGGGTTTAAGGTATCAATGACCCTTAATCCGGTCTGGAAAATCTTGCCAGGTCGAATTTTTTCTACAAACCCTGTCAATGGCACCTTGACCGGCCATTTCTGCACCATGGTGACTTCATGAGTCTTACCACCTTTATCTTCAATTTTGGCAATGACATCATTGATCCGGAAATGGTCTTCAGAAGCAATCCAAGTGACCTTGAAACTGCCTTCCCATACAAAAGGCACCATGATTTTATGGTCGATCTGGTTCTCCTTTACAGACCCCAACCAGTGACCGGCTTTCACAAGATCGCCATCCTTCGCAAGCGGAGTGAACAGGTAACTTTTATCCTTATCCAGTGGGTCAGTACTATCGCCAATTTCAATAAACGTACCGGTCATTCGTTCCAGGTCACTCTGAAGACCGTCATATTTTCTGGAGAGTATTCCCGGGCCAAGCTCTACTTCCAGCATGCTCCCGGTGAATTGCACTTCAGCACCAACTTCAATAGAAGAGCTGGACTCAAAAAGCTGAGCCGAGGCAATGTTTTGACGGATCCGAATCACTTCGGCTTTCAGCCATTTCCCTGCATTGACCTGACAAATTTCGTTTTGTGTAACAGCTCCTTCTACTTCTATGAGCAGCAGGTTGGAAATTACCCCAACTACCTTTCCTGTAGTCATACGATTGGTATTTTAGGTGATGATCTTTTTTCTTTTATTTTGGCAACTAGTGATTCAAAAGGAGACCTGTCTGCTTCTCCTGTTGAAACTATTCTCCTGCGACAATAGAGGCGTTGGAGTTTGACCACATAGGCCAATACCTGATCTGTAGAGAAGGGGTCTTGCCAACTACCCGCAAATTGCCAGTAGTATTGATCAACCTTGCGTTCAATGGCTTCCAGGTCACTGGACTCCATCAGTGGTTGCATCTGGCTGGTTATTTCTCGTGGCTCAGTTAGATCGTGCAGGGTACGAGTCGTAGGGAAGGACGGTTCACGGGCTTCACTATTAGTCTTCAGAGAATCAAAAGAGTTTAAGTTGGCTTCTGCTATGGCCTGCTTTAACCCAAATGTCCAGGAGTAATACGTGTTCAGAAAAGGGTGATCAATTCCCTGTATATATTCTAGCAAGTACCTGTTCAGGGTTTGTTCCATTTCCCGCATGGTTAATGATGAAAAAGTACCGGAGTGATCATTTAGGTAGTTCAACACGTAATCGGGAAGCGCAGAAAATTCCCGTCGATAATTTTGGAGTACCTCCAGCGGTATCGAAAAAGGACGGTGTATTGCCTGAATATCAAAGTCATGGTATTCATGAAAAAGCACCGACAAAAGATTCTGATTGTCATGTTCATGCAACAAGCACTTCAGGAGTACCAGATCGTCATCGGTCAGGTTTCGGGTGATCAACTCCAGGGTCTCGTCCAATTGATCCCGGGACAAGGTGTTTTCATTGAACTCAAGTTTGGGCAGCGATGATATGAGGTAGTAATACATCATTTGCTCTCATCAAATAAGGTGATTCGCACCGCATCTGTCAGGTAAGGTTCAAAGAGCGCCTTAAAATCTACATCGGTAAATGACAAGATGTACCCCTTTTCCTTATTTTCTATTTGAAACCCGGTGGTCATGCGACCATTGAGAGTTACCTGGAGGTCAGACAAATGTTTATGGACTTTGGTGTGGAGTGCCGGCTCCATTTCCTTGAGTGATTGAGGAATCACTAATTCGACCTCCTCCCCGTCTTTCCAGGCGTTCATGGCAGAGACGATCAGGTTTTTGACAAATTCCTGATCGGATAAGACGTCCTTGAGCGGGGCATCCAACATTCGGGCAGTGATTAGCGTTTCAATGGCTGTTTTCAAGTCCTGCTTAGCTTGTTTGCCCTTCTGCTGGATTTCGGTTTGCACGGCTACACGGTGTTTTTCAGCTTCTTTTCTTGTCCTGGAGATGATGTCATCTGCTTCTTTTGTGGCCTGAGCCAAGATCCTCTCCGCTTCATCCTGAGCTTCACTAATGATCCTGTCCGACTCTTTTTGGGCCCTTTCCAAACCATCCTGGTAGAGTTGATCAGCTAATGCATTGAGGTTGTTAAATTCTGACATAGGATTTTGTACGTTTATTCCTGCTCCCTAATTGTATTGAACACCACGCCCACGAAGAAATCAGGGATTTTATGGCCATTCATCGTGGTATTGGTCAATTATGGCAAATGCTCAGCAAAATAATGCTGTTTATTAGCCGCTTCAATGACACTGGAAATCAGCATGTGCGCGTATGGAAATGCTGGATTTTATAGCCAACACCATGTTACTGACACGCTGGACTAACTGTGTATGTGCCTCAAACATTCCCTTTTTTGGTCATCTTCTATTTGCTCGGTGTTATAAACCCTGGATGACTGCTCAATTACCAAAACCATAATTGTGTAGAATGATCTACCATGATCACATCGTTCTGGTCCTATGCATCATTTCCTTTCACTCCATTAGTGCCCACCTGCCAACCAATGTTTACTTCGTATTTCTGCAACTATTTTTTGTTCTTCCATTCGGGTACGGATTTCTTTAGCTTGCTTGTGAGCGTCTTCAGCTTTTTTGCCTTCTTGCAATCTGGCATAAGCCAGGGACAGGCCATCCCAGGATGGCGCATGCAAATCATTAATGCTAATGCCCAGTTTAAACTGACTCAAAGCTTCCTTAGGCAACCCGTTTTCAAGCATTTCCATGCCTTGTTTGAAATGAGATTCCAGATCATGAAGGTCAGCGTTCATTTGAACTACGATGAAGTCTTCTTGCTTCATGGTGATAAATGAACATGGCAAAGTCTGTGTCACCTTTTCGGTTACGCTTCCTAGCAGCATTTTACTTAAGCCAGTCCTGCCTGTAGTACCCATGACCAATAAAGTCTCCGGCCCTTTACTTTCAGTGAATTTCAAAATCTCGGCAGATGGTTTGCCGTGGAGGATCTTTTGTTCCCAGTTGACGCCATGAAAATCAAATGGTTTGAGAAAATTAGTGAGTTCGTTTTCTAAGTCGCCAGACGCACTCGCATCCTTCAGGTCAACGCTAAGACCGTCTAGCATGTCCTTATAGGACTCAGTAACATGTAATACAGTCAACCCCAACTGGAAAGAACGGGCAAGATGGATCGCATTTCCAAGAGCACGCCGTGAGGGTTCTGATAGATCAACCGGACAAACGATGGACCGAATGGAGTCCGTAGATTGCTCCGTGGTAATCCAGACAGGTTTGGTAGCGGTTTCGATAACTCTTTTGGTGGTTATTCCAATCTCAGGTTTACCTGTGCCAATTCGTTCACCTGATCCCATGAGGATTATGTTTACCTCTCGTTCCGAGGCAAACTTGTTGATTTCAGTGAACTTACTCCCCTTCCTCACTACCTCAGTTACTTTTTCGATTCCACTGTCGGTAATTTTTGATCGCACGGCTTGTAGCTGTCTTTCTACCTCTTTGGTGATCATGCTTTCGTATTGGCTCAGATCGGGATTGTCAGTGAGTACGTGAAGCAAAATGATTTCTGAATCAAATTTTTTGGCCATATCTATGGCCATCTCCACCGAATGATTGGCCGAACCATGAAAATCAGTTGGTACCAGAATTTTTTGGAGTAGTTTCATTCTAAAAGGTTTTAGAGATCCTGTGTTTATTTATTTGATTACAAATGCTTTAACAAGACTTCCAGCAATGACAGTCCTGTTCCTTTCTTTTTTACAGCCATAAGCGGAATCCGGGTGTTCAAAATAATATCTTCGGTGACACTTCCAAGCAGTAGACCAGCTCCTGCATTTCTACCTCGTGTGCCCAGAACCAACAGATCAATCTGGTTTTTTTCAACCACGCTTTGAATGGCTTGCGCAGGCTTATCATCGTTCAGGAAAATCGGGTTTACCTCTACGCCCTTCAAATCGATTTTTTTAACGAAGCGCTCATAATCCTTTAGGGCATTTTTCCTCATAATTTCCTTAAATTCTCCCTGACTTTTTCCTGTCTTGGAGTACCCTGTGGGAAGTTGAAAAACATTCAGGCATTGAATGGTAGAGATGTTATGGGCGGATGCAAGATCGACAGCCTGCTCTAAAGCATTTACCGCAAATTCAGAGAAGTCTATCGGTACCAGGATGTTTGAAATCGTCTGTTTGGAATTTTCCGGAACTACCAGCACCGAACACGGCGCCTTGCGGGCGAGGTTGATCGGTAACCTTCTGGTGTCTTTTGCATCCGTCTTTCGGCCAATTACCACCAGGTCAATGTCCTTTTTTACCACTTGATTTAAAAGGACCTCAAGCGGTGTGCCTTCTTCTACCTCGAAAATGGTGTTGGTGCCTTGAGACTGAAATCCTACCTCGACTTGCGATTGCATTTTTTGTTTCCTTTCTTCTTCAGAAGGAACCAGTAGTTGCGGGTATTCATCCAGAATTTGCCGGGGTATTTCCGAAGGCCTTTTCACATGAATGAAATAGGCGTTTTCGGATTTGGAAGTTAGGCTGATTTGGGATGAAAACCGAATGGCAGCTTCATCGGTAGTTGTTAAATTTAATGGAACCAGAAGGTTTTTATATCGGTACATCATTCCCAGAATTTAGTAACTTTTTGGTAGAATTGAAAGTACTACTTGCATGACAACCACTACTAGTAGTATACGTAATCATGACGCATCTTGTTCTGCACCATGCAGGTTAATTGGTAACCAATCAGCCAGGGTTCACATTGGTGTGCAGTTGGCTTTGATCGCTCACTCTGAGAGCTATCAGATGCTGGGGTTTTATCGGTGCTAGCCTTGGCAGCCTGCTTAGATGGAGATGAGATTCTACTTCACATAATACCGACATATCTTATAAAACTGACATCCATATCTCTGATTCAGCAAACTCCTTGATTGTATCATTCCGCTTGATTAATAACTTGGTCATGGATCTTTTCAAAACGATTACATCTACCAATTTGCCTAGAATTCCGAACGGTGACCGATAATCGAAAATGTCTGTCATCAAAGTACCGTTCTCAATAGCCTCAAAATGATGCTCGTGTCGGAATCCTTTGAAAGCTCCTTTGACCATTTCATCAACAAAGAAGCACTGGCTATTGCCGGATATAGCCTATATACCTCCCAAAAATCCACCAGACCTGATGGACCTCCACCTCCTGGAAAAGTCTGGTCAGAGGAACATGGGCATTATCATTAAATAGATGATCTCACCATGCTCGGTATAGGTTGGCTCACAGCACAAGCCCATGCCATGGGCGTCGCGTCATTCCTGACGAAGTGTATCGGAGATCAGGAATTTCATCATTCTCTATGTCGATGGTTCTCTGATGCGATAGACAAATACTCTTTACATGCGGCTAGGCTGATAAAAAAGGCTAAGCGCCCGGCAAACAAAAAATCTAGTGCTTGCATGTCAGACGATTCGACAGACTACCTTAGTGACACAATTCATTTTTACGAATGGCCTTGCTACCATTTGGTAGTGACATTGCGTAAGCAATACTGTCTTTCATAAATACAGCATAGTCCTTATTGAAATAGATAATCTTACAGTTTATGATTGAATCTTGACTTGAGCCTATTAATAGTTGCTCACAATCTGGTTTATCAATAATCTCATTAGCAATTCTCTCACCTTCCCTTATTGGATTACTGATGATCTTTAGCGGAAGTATTAAAGCCATAACTGCAAAAGAAATCATCATGTAAGACAGTATTTGATAAGGCCTTAATAACCATTTATGAGAATGGATCTTTCCATTTGTTAGAGCGAATAATATAATATGGACAATTAGAAAAAGTATTGGCATAATGAATATCCCCATTATCCAAAAATAATAATCTAGTAGAATGTCGACACCACCATAAATTTCAGTTTTCACAATATCTATTGGAACATCGAACTGAGCAATTCCTAATTCATTTTGATATGAATACGACAAAAGATGACCATGAATATAAGCCCACCCGCTAAAGCATACGATCATGACAATGTAAACTCGGTACAGTAGGTTAAAACTCTTAATTATTGGGTATGTTTTTCTTTCAATCATAAGTGCTTTAGCACCTTCTCAAATGCATGCTTCTTAACAAATTCCTTCATTATTATATGTTGATTCAGATTAATCCTTCCTTCTTTTCATGCTGGCAGCTCGGGAAATATGTCCACCGGACATATTTTCTTCCCTCTCTCCTCTTACTCGATTGATTAACCTAAAATGTGCTTCTTTATGATTTAAATAACTTTGGATTACATGATGCCTATCTGCCGGAATATATTCCATCAAAACATGCATTTAAATCGCTGGTAGCCCCAACTCCTTCAAAAACTTATTATGCTCCTTAGTCTTAGTTTCAATTGTTTCATTGATGGATACTAACAATATAGTGTTTTAAGACTAGTTTGTCCAAAGATACACCGAGCGGTTTAATGTATTGTAAGCTGGACAAATTGGTTTAAAACCCCGTTGGGCGGGGCTCCTTGCTGGCTATGGGCATAGTTAAGTTGCTAGCGTCACCTTCCCCAGGCATTTGAAGGAGGATACAAGCAGGTAGGAACCAATGTGAGTGGCTATTAGCTTCTTCGAGAAGTTTACATGAATGCCAAAGGCAGAGTTCCTCCTGCCACTCGGATGTTGGCTGAGATAGTGTTTCCCAGTATGACAAAGATCGTTTCACTCTATAGTACATTAAATCGGATCAAGTACCGTTTTGGGCATCAGTCTTCCCTGATTACACTTCGGACACAGGTCAGGTTCTTTTCCTGTGACTATTTTGAGGACTTGTTTGGCTCTAAGCCCTTGCAGCAAGGATATAGGTATGGGTTTACCAATCAATCTGATAGATTGTTCTTTTTTGTTGTGGTTTACTGAAGCCAACAATCCATAGTACCTGATCTTGTAAAAACCTGATGGCAAAATATGCCTCATAAACCGACCAATAAACTCCTGGGTGTCCAGAGTAAGCAATTGCTTGCTGAGCCTTTTGCGATAATCTTTCCACTTGAAAGTGACCTTGCTCTGATTAGCTGAGACCAGCCGACTATTGTTAATAGCAACTCTGTGGGTATATCTGCCCAAGTACTGGACTACCGACTCAGGCCCAGCCAAAGGCTTCTTAGCATAGACATTCCAGTTCTTTAAGTAAAGAGCTTTTTTCAAGGCATTGACATCCTTGAAGTTATCAGCTAGCTTGATCTTGGATGACTCTAGAAGGCTCCACAGCACTCCACGAAACACCGATGAGAGGGCTTTGACCGGAAGGAAAAACTTCTTACCGGCATGCACCCATTCCGTTCCATCTTCTGATAGGCCTCCTGCTGGTACCAGCATATGAACGTGGGGGTGATAAGTCAAAGCTTGACCCCAGGTATGAAGAACCGACACGGCTCCGGTCTGGGCACCTAAGAACTTTGGGTTGCGCCCTACCTTCTGCAACGTTTCAGCAGAAGCTTTGAACAACAGCTTATAGCACTCCCGCTGGTTGATGTAGCAGGTTTTGTGCATCTCTGAGGGGATCGTGAAGACCACATGAAAATACCTGCATACAGGCAATGTGCTTCGCAGTTTATCCACCCACATTAATTGCTTTGTGTATTGACATTTGTTACAATGACGGTTACGACAAGAGTTGTAAGACACTTGCTGTTCTCCACACTTGTTACAAGCATCTACATGTCCTCCCATTGCGGTGGTACGACATAAGCAAATGGCATTGTAAGCTTTCCATTGGTCAGTACACAGGCTGTGGTTGTCCAAAAAACGACCTCCATACTCCCTGAATATAGCTGCTACATCCAGGGGGTGCCTCTTGTTGACTACTCCCATATCAAGGCAGGTCAAAGGGACTTTTTACAGATGAGTCAAGCTTGGCCAAATGCAGGTATACCATGGTGGTACTTAGCGATGAATGACCCAGGAGTCTCTGGATCAGCTTTAAGTTGGCGCCTTGTTCCAATAAATGTGTTGCAAAACTATGGCGCAGGGTATGAGTGCAGACAGTCTTTTTGATACCCACCTTTTCTGCTGCTCGCTTGATAATCTTACTGATAGAGCTGGCAGAGTAAGTGGCTCCGGCCTTTCCTCCGGCCTCAAATACATAGTTAATTGGCTTTGGATGATGGGTTTGGTAATACCTTCTCAGTAGTTTGAGTGCATTTGCAGATAGTAACGCATCTCTTGATTTGTTACCTTTTCCAAGATTAATCCTAATGAACATCCTTTTGGAATCAATATCCTTAAGCTGTAAGTTGATCAACTCATCCCGGCGTATTCCTGATGAGTACAGCAAGGCTATGATCGCTTTGTGTTTGGCATTGGGAGTGACCTCTATCATTTTCAGGATCTCACCTTTTGTCAATACTTCAGGAATAAGATGTTGCCTTCGTGGCATTTTGACCTTGATATGCTTTTCCCAAGGGAGATTTAACACATCCTTGTAAAGAATTCTTAATGCACTAATGGTTTGATATAGGATACTGAGAGTCCTCGTCGATGGGTGGCATCATAGAGGTATTCCTTGAGTTCTTCATTAGTGACTTCTTCAGGAGACTTGCCAAAATGCTTCGAAAGGCTCACCAGCATGGTCAAGTAGCTACTGATCGTTCGGGGACTGTAATTGCGAAAGGTCAGCTCACGAATGAACCGCTGACTTAATTTTTCTTTTTTTTCATGTTCCTTAAAGGTTTAATAATACATTCCTTTAAGGTACTTAATCAGCCAAACTACCGACGCAAGGAGGTTTCGTTCAACTTCTTATATAAACAATTGCATGTAGCACATCAACGTATTTGTATAGCCATTGCCCGGATCATTTTTATAATCCACTATTTGCTGCATGGCTTTACGGTGCGAAACATCCAGTTTTTTCAGTTCAATCTGCACAACAGGCAAGCCATTGATGAGCAGAATTATATCATACCGTTGATGACTGTTTTCTGTGTTGATACGTAATTGACTGACGACCTCATAATCGTTTTTACACCAATCTTTGATATTTACCAGCGTATAGTGAAGTGGTGTTCCATCTTCTCGTTGGAAATACTGTTTTTCTCGTAGTTTCTTAGAAGCAGCAAAAACATCAGGTTCTATAATTTCTTCTCGCAAGCGCAAAAATTCGCTTTCCGATAATCGTACTCGGTTTAGTGCCTCGAATTTGCTTTTAAAGTTCTGCTCAAGCGTTTTCCTATCGACTATATCAGGTCGATGGACGTATTTCAGCTCTTTTAGCTGCTTAATCAGGTTTTCTTCTATTTGATATTCCTTAGTCATTCAATCTTCTTTCAATAAATCTTTAGGATTGACACCCAATACTCTTGCAATCTCATAAAGCACTTCTAGTCTTGGTTGCTGTCTGTTTTGAACATAGGCATTGACCATGTTTAACTCTTTTTTTGAGCTTTTCAGCCAACCAAGTTTGTGTAATTTCCTTAATTTCCATGACTTGCTTGAATTGGGCTATCATCCCCACGATCAATGGAATTTTAAAAATATGAAATTGATATGGGTTTATCCCACTCTGAGAATATTATATGGAAGAATATTGTGATGATGGTATTAACTAATTAGTCCTAACCAAAAAGCCGCCGATCAACATTGGGGGCTTTCAAAACTTAGTGAATCATCACTTGCAGCTACACACCCTTTCATTCTCTAAAGGGATCTGACCCGAAGATATCCCTTGAAAACTCTGGTCAAACGCTAATACACTATTTTTCAAAGAGCGGTACAACCGGGCGTATTCGAAAGAATTTAAGGAATACTCTTAAAGCAACAACAACGAAATCAATTGAACCAAACGCTCAATCGATAAGGCAAGTAGAAATCAATCTGATCTTTTCATTGTCACTTTACCTATTGAGATGCCATTATCAAATTTTGCATCGATCCTCATAGGTTGAACAGAGTCTATTTTATATTTGAATTCTTTGAATTTGGTATTCTTGAACTTTTCATTTTTATCTACTCGAAAGACGTAGGAACAATCAATGTCATGCCCTGCTTGTATGTCTCCGACCTCATTTGATGGAATGTTACCAATAAACATTAAACATACCACAGGCTCGTTATGACTTGCTTTGTGTATTTGCACACAAAAGTATCCCTTATAAAAATTTATGTCATTTGAATTTTTGCCGAAAACAAAGGCATATCCAGTTGCTCTAAATTCATTAGAACTTTCTCCATGGAACTGGCTGTAAAATAATGAAAAGCGCCAAATACCCTCATAAGGTTTTGGCACGTCCTGCTTTTTTTCGCTTAATGATGAGACCAGTTTCATTATAGATTTGGACTTATATTCATCTGGGAGGTTCTCAATAAACTTATACGATCTTAATATATTCCATGACCTTTCGAGACTATCTGAAGTCTTATTTAATTGATTGAAATTGAGCTTATAAATTAGCAATGCAGAACCTGCAATAAATTCTGATAGTATGCTAGATATTAATCCAACTTGCTTTAAATCCTGGTCTACTCCAAACAATCCAAAGGCAAACCCAAGGATACATATCATCCCAAGAGCCATAAAAACTGCTGAAAGGTAAAATCCAAATAATGTTTGTCTTCTGTGGAGCTTATAGTTTTTACTTAATTCATCATCTACGTAAACCGATTCATTCATTTCTTGAGACATGGTATAGTTCTTTTATCATCAAGCTATTGGATAATAGTTGAGAAGACAATACCCCCTTTTATGTATTTATCACCTAACGATATAAGGATTCAAAGAACCAATTGAACAAACTCAGCGGATAAGTCAATCAGCTATTTACAAATTTCTATTTCGCAGATTATAGGCGGTGGCTTGGGCTACCTGTATGATGATGGTTTGCACCATGGTATCTCAGACTAGTTCCTGAAAACCAAAAAGCCCCCGATCAAACGACCAGGGGCTTTAAATAAACATGTGAGCACACTACGTCGCAGGTACAGGAGCAAGCAGATCATCTATGGCGATGATCTGATCTTCCCGATACTGTCGCTGCATTTTTAGCTCATCTATCTTGGCTTGCTGCAGGTAGGCTTCCTCATCCGTCAGGATGTTGCTCCCCTTGCTTTCCAGATTGACAGTGGCCTGAAGGCTGTCAGCCACGGCCTGTTGCTTGTCGATCATGTCCTGTGGTGCACCGGTGCTCTGCAAGTGTGAGAGCAGCTCCTGCGCATTGATCAGGTTTTGCTGGAGGATTTCCAGCTCCTCCTGGTTCATCAGCTGCCTGTTGATTTTGGCATCTAATCGCTCCTGCATCCGAATACTATCCAGATCCAGTTCGCGGGCTTCAGCAGACCACTTCTGCTTCAGGTAGGTCAGTTGCTCTGACCCCATTTCATTCAACTTTTTCATCATGGTAAAATTTAATAATTAAACATATGCAGGCTTATTCGGCTTCCCGGACAAGTCGGATAAGATCCTGCAGTTTCTTTTGTGTTAGTTGCTCTAGTTTCCTGGTCAGTCCAATACGCGGACGGTGGATGCCCTTTTCTATTTTGGAAATGGTGGATTGGTGAACTTCCAGTCGCCGGGCAAAGGCTGCCTGGGAGAGGTTTCTTTCTTGTCGCACATGCACGAATATTTTAGAACTGACGGGTTTCATGGGTGTAATAGTTAGTTAATCCCGCATTATTCATTAGGATATTGAAAAGGAGGACTTAGATTTTGTATTTGCGAG
>JAMWZA010000010.1 GCA_024305105.1 Marinoscillum sp. | reverse complement strand
CCTCCCGGGTGAACACTACCGCCACAGAAGTACAGCCCTTTGATTCTCTTGCTTTTATTTGCATGTCGCAAAAATGCAGCGAATAGATTGTTAGAGCTATTGCCATAAAGCGCACCTTGTGCTGAACTCGTTTTACTTTCTATGAGGCGTGGGTCAAGAATCTCTTCGCATTCAATCAACTGCTCAATGGGTTCGTTAAAATGCTTGGATAGTTTAGTCAGGATACTTCTCCTTGCTTCAGCAATGAGTTGATCCCAATCTTGACCTTTGTTATTCGGAACATTGATCATTGTAAACCAGTTTTCTCCATAGTCCGGAGCATCAGCAGGCTCGCATTTGGATGAAATATGAATATAAACAGTGGGGTCCTTATAGATAGTCCCGTGCTCAAAAAGATGTTCGAATTCTAGCTCGTAATCCTGACTAAAGAAGATATTGTGTACGTCGAGCGTGTCGAATTGTTTTTTAATGCCCCAGTAAAAAATCAGTGCTGAGCTGGATTTAGGTTGCTTTAGTAAAAAGTTAGGCGCTTTAATGCCGGGCATTAACTTTTTGTAGGAATTGACAATGTCCATGTTAGATACTATCCGATCAAATGGCAACTCCAGATCTCCAACACGTAGACCTACGGCTTTGCCACTTTCAATTATTATTTGATCCACTGGTGTGTTTAAATGAAATTGAACTCCTTGGTGCTTAGCCAGGGCCACCAGCGCTTTGGTAATGGCATACATTCCTCCTTTTGGAAAATAGGCTCCGAGCGACATTTCCAGATGTGGGATGATGTTCATTGTGGCTGGTGTCTTATAGGGAGAAGAACCATTGTATGTCGCATACCGATTGAATAACTGAACCAGTTTTGGACTCTTAAATATGCGTTTGTTGGCACCATTCATGGTGTTGAAAAACCCAAGTTTTGGAATGTTCAGGTAAGCTTTGAGTGCTGCTTTATTAAAGAAGGTACTCAGTCGTTGCAGGGAGCTGTACATGAAGAGTTCGCTCAGGCTATTGTACAGAAATTTGCTGTTATTAATGGCCTTTTCTATGGAGCGAATCGGTTCGCCCGTCTTTTCATGAAGTTCTTTTTTAAGTAAGTCGTGATTGGCGTATGCCGTGATATTCGTTCCATCTGGATAGAAATACTGGCAGTTTATGCTCAGTTGTTCGTATCCAAAATGATCCTGAGGTTTCTCGTCACACAATTCAAACAGCTCATCAACCAAATTTGGCAAAGTAAAGAGGGACGGACCCGCGTCAAACCGATAATCTCCCAGTGTGATTTCATTGAGTTTTCCTCCGGGTTGATTTGATGCTTCGAATACCTCTACCTCATATCCCTTATTCGCAAGGCGAATGGCTGAGGCGATCCCGGCAATGCCTGATCCTATAATTCCTACCTTGTATGACATTGGTTAAAAAACTTTCTACCTCCGAGAGTGTTTAATTATTTTAATATCTATCTTTAATCATATTATTTGACTGAATAGTTATAAAAATAATCATACAGTTAACTATTGATAGCTCCTATTAGTAATTGCTTTATTATATTTAATCAATCGCCCATGATATACGCCGATAAGTTAATGAAATCTCAAGCCGAACAACTTTTAGAGGAGTACCAAAAAAGTAGAAGCGTAGATCTTTCTTTGGATCAGTTTCTGTACATGTTAAACCTCTACCCATCGTTGATTGTGTGTATGTGTGATGGTGTGTTGGACAAGGAGGAATGGGATGGCGTTCTTCGCTTAGCCAAAGGCCTGGCGCTTGAGTATGGCGATGGTATGAACGACGAAGAAATGGAGCGATTGGAACAGTCATTTAGAACTGAGTTTCGGTATTTACTTGACAACATCGAGAAGTGGCAGAAGAAATTTTTAAACGCTCTGAAAAATCATATAGGTAATAATAAGGCAGATAAGGAGTTCGTCCTGGAGTCCATGTATCTGTTTGCTAATGCGGCCGACGGTATTTCCGAAGTAGAGCAGGAAACCATTCAGATGCTCAGTGAGCGTCTTGCATTAGACTATTGAATTGTTCCATCAACGGTGCTAATTCCACTTTTTTCGGATCAAATCCATCCGATAAACCATTCATTACTTGTCGCTGTAACTGACCAATTCGCATCGCTTCACTGTATGGGAGATCACTAAACGTGACCATGCTATAGAGAGGTAGCCAATGATCCGGATATGCTTCCTGCAAACGAGCCTCTACTTTTTTGATGTTGAGAAATCGCTCATCAGCTACATGATCGCGCATTTCTATGAAATTATTCAGTGCCAGATCAGCTATCGCATCGGCATCTTTTTTTCGATGCTGGCTGAAATACGGCAATACTTTATTCCAATCAAAGTTTAGTTCTTTCCCCCACTCCAGAAGCAATCGACAATCTTCGAATCCGGCATTCATTCCTTGACCATAAAATGGAACGATGGCATGTCCTGCATCTCCGATAAGTAGTGAGTTGTGGTAATGCCACGGTTTAGTCCGGATGGTCACCAGTGAGGACGCGGTGTTTTTTTGGAATTGCTCGATGTAGTCTGGAATCAGTTCGATGACATCTGGAAAATAGTTCTTGAAAAAGTCGTCAACATCTGAAGCACTTTGAAGCGTTTGAAATGAAAGTGGCCCTTCAAATGGAAAAAACAAAGTACAGGTAAATGAGCTGTCAGGATTTGGGAGAGCGATGAGCATAAAGTTGCCTCTCGGCCAGATATGCAAATAGTTGGGTTCCATGGCAAAGTCACCGTTTTTAGCTTCCATCCGTAACTCCTTGTATCCGTGCTCAATGTAGTGCTGCTGGAAGTTGAACCGATCCGTATATTCCATTTTCTGACGCAGCATCGAATAGGCTCCGTCTGACCCAAAAATGACGTTTGATGTTACTTCTTCTCCGTTTTGAAAAGTGATACTGGTTTTCTCCAGGTTAATGTCTGTGCACTTGTAACCAAAGTGGAAGTTCACTCCACGTTGTTCCGCATGATTGATCAGGACTTTGTTTAGTCCATTTCTGGAGACTGAGTTGATGTGTTGGTCTGCCTGACCATACGACTGTGTGTATAATTGTCCATTGAGGTCATGCATTCGGCGGCCCTTCATTGGGATCAGCTGATCTTTGATGTCTGCATATACTCCTGCCATTTTTAAAGCCCGAATTCCTCTATGGCTTAGCGCCAAATTAATAGATCTTCCCCCTTTGCATTCTATGGTTCTTGGGTCCGATCGCATCTCATACACATCCACTCCGAAACCTTCTGACCGGATGAATGAGCCAAGTAAAGAGCCGACCAATCCGGCACCTAATATCGTTATATCATTTTGAGGCATGATTTTGAATGAGCTGTTTAAAAATGTCACAAAACGTCCATACGTCCACAAAGGTATTGTACAGAGGAGTCGGAGCAACTCGAATTACATTGGGCTCGCGCCAATCCAGGATGACTCCTGCTTCAATCAGTTCGTCGAAAATGGCTTTTCCGTTGGAATCAATAAACACCGATAGCTGACAGCCGCGTTCTTCAGCATTGGAAGGAGTCAGTATTTCAATGTGTTCAGCAATGATCGGATCATTCAGCAATAGATACTCGAGGTATCCTGTGAGCTTAAGGCTTTTCGACCTTAATTCCTGCATAGATGTTTGATCAAAAATGGCGAGTGATGCCAGATGGGCAGCCGAAGAAAGGATGTTTTGATTGCTTAGCATCCAGGCGTCCACTCCAGGGTTTGGGACAAATTGATTGTCCATTTGAAACCGTGTCTTGCTGTCATGGCCCCACCAGCCAGTCAGCTTGGGAAACTCAGGATCAGAGGCATGGCGCTCGTGCACGAAGATTCCAGACATCCCACCAGGCCCGGAGTTCACATACTTGTAGCTACACCAGGTAGCAAAATCCACATTGTCGTCGTGAAGAGTCAGGGGTAAATTTCCCACGGCATGGGCTAAGTCAAAACCAGCATAGGCACCAACATCATGAGCAGCCTTTGCAATAGCTTTCATATCGAAAAACTGACCTGTATAGTATTGAATACCTGGAAACATGACCAGGGCAAGTTCGTCATCATAATTTTTTATTGCTGAGACAATCTCATCTGTACTGAAGATGGAGCCTTGTTTAGGTGTGAGTGTAATCAGATGTTCTGCTGGGTCTATTCCCATTCTTCGCATGTGGCTCTCCGCAGCATAGTGATCGGATGGAAACGCACCGCCTTCAATCATTAACTTTACCCGCTTACCCTTTGGTTGGTAAAACGAAGCAAGAAGAAGGTGCAAATTGCTCGTAAGGTTATTCATACAAACCACTTCGTTTTCCTGTCCGCCAGTGAGTCTACTCAGCGATTGCTTGGATAACTTGTGGTATTCCACCCAAGGGCGGTCTTTATCAAAGTGTCCTTCTACACCATTTGCTTTCCAGTTGTCCAATTCATGCTGAATGTACGATTGGGTCAGTTTTGGTTGCAAGCCCAAAGAATTTCCACAGAAATAGATACAGTCTTCGCCATTGCGTTGTGGAATGTGAAATTCGGATCGAAAGTGGTTAAGTGGGTCTAACTGGTCCTGCTCCTGAGCGTAGGTTGGGGTGTTTTTGTAGGTCATTTAATCTGTAAATCTTGGGTCTGATGCCATTACTTCTCCGCAGCTCTTACAGGTTCTCAGTTCTTCCGAATTGTAAAATTCCCGAAAACGAGGTAAGAAATCCTTTTCAATGTTAGAAAGCTGAAAATAAGTCTCGTGCAGTTTATGGTTGCAATTATCGCAAAACCATAGCAGCCCATCTTGCATATCAGCCCTTTTTCTTTCAACAACCAATCCCACAGATCCTTCAGATCGAATTGGCGAATGTGGCACTTTTGCAGGAAGCAAGAACATTTCTCCTGCTTTGATCGGGATATCAACGGCCCGGTCATCTTCTTGAATTTTCACATTGATATCTCCTTCTAACTGAAAAAAGAGCTCTTCTGTTTCGTTGTAATGATAGTCTTTTCGCGCATTGGGGCCACCTACAATCATCACGATGTAGTCACCAGCATCGGCATAGAGGTTTTTATTTCCCACTGGTGGTTTTAACAAATCCCTGTTCGTATCAATCCATTCCTGAAGATTGAAAGGTCTCTTAATGCTCATAGCTAGTAGATTTTTGGATAAATTACTTTTGACATGTAAAATAATGAACGTATTCCGTGTTGCAAAGGCGGATGCAGTTACTAATTGTACTTGAATCTATGGATTTACTTTTATCAGACAAACATGCGTTGGTTTGTGGCGGCTCAAAAGGCATCGGTGGTGCGATTTCTACGGCTCTTGCTGCTGAGGGTGCTCGCGTGACCATCGTTGCGAGAAATGAAGCAGACCTCAAATCCCATGTCAAATCACTCACAGGCAGTGGACATCAATACATTCCTGCAGATTTGGGAAGTAAAAAGGGAGTGGAACAGCTCTTAGCAAAGCTCGCTGAAGAGCAGATCGATATTGTTGTTAACAATACGGGTGGCCCACCTCCGGGACCAATAGCTGAGGCCACTTTGGATCAGTTTCAAAACGCCCTGGAAATGCACTTATATACCAGTCATGAAATCATGCGATTGGTATTGCCACACATGAAATCAAAGAATTTTGGTCGATTCATCAACGTGATTTCTACCAGTGTAAAAATCCCAATACAAGGGCTGGGCGTAAGCAATACGACCCGAGGTGCCATGGCTTCATGGGCCAAAACGCTATCGAATGAAGTAGCGGCCGATGGCATTACTGTGAATAACATCCTTCCTGGTGCGATTGGCACGACACGTTTGGATGCCATTATCCAGAATGTGGCTAAAAAGAACAATATATCCAAAGAAGCATCTGCAGATCAAATGCGAGCTACCATACCAGCCGGTAGGTTCGGAGAGCCGAAAGAACTTGGGAATCTGGCAGCTTTTTTAGCGTCTGACAAAGCCGCATACATTACAGGAGTGAGTATTCCGGTAGATGGGGGAAGGACTGGATCGCTGTGATAAGCCTGAAAAATTTCATCAATGGTGAGTTGGTAGCGCCTCTGGAGGGGAACTATATCGATAATTACAATCCCAGCACTGGGCAGGTGTATGGCAAAGTGCCGGATTCTACTGATAGGGACTTACAGAAAGCAATAGAAGCCGCAAAATCGGCATTTCCCGAGTGGAGTCAAATGTCGATTGATAAGCGATCGCGGTATTTGATGAAAATTGCTGATCTGATAGAAGCGAATATAGGCAGGTTGGCTGAAGCGGAGAGTTTGGACAATGGAAAGCCAGTGAGTCTTGCCAGACGTGTGGATATCCCCAGAGCAGCTGCAAATTTCAGGTTTTTTGCAGCAGCCATCGTCAATGATTCTACAGAGAGTCATATCATGGAAGGTCAGGCGGTTAATTACACCCGCAGAGCTCCTTTGGGAATAGTTGGCTGTATTTCTCCATGGAATTTGCCACTTTACCTGCTCACGTGGAAGATAGCTCCGGCTCTGGCTACTGGCAATTGTGTCATAGCCAAACCATCAGAAATTACACCGTACACGGCTTTTTTACTTTCTGAGCTTATCATTGAAGCTGGACTGCCAGCAGGTGTGCTCAACATCTTGCATGGACGTGGAGCAGTGATTGGTCAGTCGATTGTGCAGCATGAGGAGGTTAAGGCAATTTCGTTTACCGGAGGTACGGAGACCGGTAGGCTTATTGGTAAACTGGCAGCAGAGCAGTTCAAAAAAGCATCTCTGGAGTTGGGTGGCAAAAACCCTGTTATAGTGTTTGATGACTGTGATTTTGAGGAGGCGATTACCACTAGTGTTAAAAGTGCCTTTACCAATCAAGGAGAAATTTGTTTGTGTGGATCACGCATATTTGTTCAGAACTCCATATTCGAAAAATTTAAAGAGTCCTTTGTCAAGCAGGTAAATGACCTTACGGTAGGTGACCCCAAAGGAGACGTGAATCTTGGGCCTTTGGTATCTGATCGACATCTTCAGAAAGTTGAGCAGTTTGTGGAAAACGGACGTTCGGAGGGTGCTGAAATACTAATAGGAGGTAAGAGGTTGGATCAGGAGGGTTATTATTATTTACCCACTGTTATCGCTGGATTAGATGAATACTGTGAGATCAATCAGGAGGAAGTGTTTGGTCCGGTAGTGACGTTAGTGCCATTTGAGGACGAAGCTGATGCTATTGCAAAGGCGAATTCAACCAAATATGGACTAGCAGCAGTGATTTGGACCAATGATCTCAAACGTGCACACCGTGTAGCACATCAGGTGCAGGCGGGCATTATTTGGGTGAATTGTTGGATGCTTCGGGATCTCAGAACCCCGTTTGGAGGCATGAAATCATCGGGAGTTGGTAGAGAAGGGGGTAATGACGCTTTACGTTTCTTCACCGAGCCTCAGAACATTTGCATTAAACTTTAGGCATAAAAAAAGCCTCTCCGTGGAGAGGCTCTGTATGTCTTTGTCCCAACTAATTAAGCTGGCTCTTCAGTTCTTATTCTGGCAATGTTGAAAGACTTTCTTTCCTTGTGTCCACAGTAGCCACAAGTGAAATACTTCATCAATTCGCCTTCTTCGGTTTCAGAAGCTTCCTGAACTACTTCTTCCTTGTCTACTTTTAATGTCTGGTAGTTACACTCAGGACACTGAAGTGCATGAAGTCTACCATTGTACTTTTCGATCTTGGTATATCCTGATACTTCATCGATCCATACGTCATAGTCTACAGAGAAGGCATCTTCCTCAGCCTGCATCCCTTCATCCAGGTATACATCTTCCTCTTCCTCACTAAGGAGTTTCATTTTTCTACCTTCAGGAGATACACGCGGTGTGTATCTAAGTTTCTTCAAACGCTTCTCGATGAAGAATGGGTAGTAAAACTTCAATACGTTTTGAACAATTACGCCAATGATCATGGCTACCATGATGCTCACAAATACCCATACAAAGAACCACAACCAGGTGGTAGCTGTCTGGAACGTGTTAACAAATAAAGACACCCCAACCAAAATCAACACAAATCCGTACCATAGAAGGTTGATTTCGTGCATGTTGATGTAATCGTATCTCGCTTTGTTGTCTGTGGTGGTCATGAGTTTTAGGTAGTGACCTATTAAGATCAAGACCCCTACACCGGCTATCGCGTAAGCTAAATATTGCCCGTAGGTATTCCAGGCTGCAAGCAAACTAGGTGAAATTGGATCGGTCATAGCAGTATTTTCTGTTAGATTAAGCGGTTATACTCCGTTTACAAAAATGATACATTTCTTCAAAAATACAATAACTCTTTTTCGTGGCTACTGTATTCAAGCGAAAACAACCATTAAAATATGAAAATTAATACTTTCTGGCAATTAAAAGAGATCAATTTATCAATATTCCATGGGATTCCAACCCTTTTTAAAAAAAAGGTGTCCTGTCGGGGATCAAACTATTTAGAGCCTTCTGTGTTGGTTCTATTGGGCGTGCAAGAAATTTAGTTTTTCTAAGGGTTTATTAGAAGATATTAAGTAGAAGTGCGTTTATTTTGCACAGAATTCATAAGAAATCGTCTGAAACTAATAATCAATCAAAATTCGAAACAAATGAGAAATTTAATTAAAAGTTCATTCATTCTATTGGCGGTAGCGTCAATGACATTTTTAGCTAGTTGTGGTGATGGAGACACAGAGGAGCCGTTGCCAGATGCGCCTGTTGTAAGCGTAACTTCTGGATCAGAAGTAGTACCTGGTGGCGTTTTTACTGCAGCAGTAGAAGTTACAGCCGCAGGTGGATTTGATAGACTTAATGTATACATCGATGGCACATTCAATGCAGAATACAATGCTTCAGCTATTGATGGTGTTGAAGATGGAGCAGTCACTACATTCACTGTAGAAGTAGCTACAACTCTTGCAAATTCAGTTCTTGATGACACGTTCGAGTTCACTTATGAAGTTGTTGATAAGAATAATTTGCAAGGTGAAGCGAATTATACTGTAGATATTTCATCTCCAGAGGCTAGAGTTTATACAACTTTCCTTTTGGCGGCACCATTGGCAAATGATCCTGATACCCCTACAGATGATAGAAATTCCATGACATTCTATTCGACAAATTTGGGTGAAAGAATTTCTGCAGCTGCAATTGTAGCAAGCGAGGCTAGCTCTGCAGATGTTGACTTTGGGTACTATGCTACTACCAATGCCAATGGATTTTGTTTAGCTGCACCTGCAAGTTATCCTTCAGCTGTTTATGATTTAAGCGCAACGGGTCAGCAATGGGGAACTTTGAATGCAACTATCATTAAAGAAACATCATTGAATGCGGCTGCTTTTGCTGAAACTACTACTTGGGCAGGCATTGATGCTGCTTTTGAAGCTGGAACCAATGAAGCAGGTCTTCAAACAAATCTGGAGGCTGATATGGTTCTAGCTTTCGAGACAGACGCTGACAAAGAAGGAGGAAGCAAAAGAGGGTTAATCCTTGTTGTTGAAACAGTAGATGCTAATGGTGATGGGAATTATTATGATGAAAACGACGGAATCAAGATTCAAGTAATCGTTCAAGAAGACGCTGATTAAGTTAGAATAAAATTAATCTTAAACCCCACCCAAATCGATTTTGGGTGGGGTTTTTTATTTAGTTCACCCTTACTTTTTTTACCACAGTGCTCTCGCCTGACTTTATGATCAGAAAAACTAATGAAGATCTGTACTTGGATAAGTCCAATGGTTGATGATTTCCACTTACTCCGGAGATCAATAGGTTACCTGAAATGTCTGTAACGACATAGCTCCATTCTTCATTATTGTTTGGTACTATGACATTAATGATTCCATTATCACTTGGGTTTGGGTAGAGAGTTACAGAGTTGTGTTTCAATAAATTTAGAGATGTTTTTGCTGATAAAGGTCGTAACTCTTCCATTTGGTAGTGATTCTGGTAAATGGTTTGAAAAGCGGGCGATATCAATGAAGACCTTTCACCAAATGTACAATAAGACGTGATGGCTTTAAATTCACTTCCAAATTTAGACTTAAATCCATCTTTCAGTGTAATACGATCACTCGAATTCACATTTAGCTTCCCTGAAGAAGAAATTAAATAATCTGTAGAGCATGAAGTACCTCCAAGGCTCACTTCATCACTCTTAATTGCAAGGGACCCGTTAATTGTTGTGCTACACTTTGAATATGTAAGAGATGATTCGGTTTGATATTTCGAGTAGATGTATGCAGATCCCGAGTTACTTCCACTATTTTCTGGAGATCCGGCTACTATATACTTTTCAGAAAGTGCGATAGATTTGCTATAACCAACAATGTTGGTGTGAGGTAGAATTGTGTAATATTCTGTCCATCCTAATATTCCCCGCTTATATAAACCCATTTCATGGGAGGTTTTACCTACAGCCATTAAGTTGTTTTCAAACTCAATGTCATAAATGGTTTCACCAATATCGACATTATGATTCCAATTCCAGTTACTTTCAGATTTATAGTAGACTTTGATCTTTCCTTGTTCATAAACGGCCATTTCATTTCCATTTAGTGCTACATGGCCACCAAAGTATTGATTCCCACTAAAGCTATGACGACTTCCAGGCCCGCTTGGCCCAAGTTCAAAATAATGTGCTCGACCAATTTTCCCGTTCGTCACTACTGATGGTGGGTTGCCAATAGCCAATTTGTTGCCTTTCAAGTCTAAGTCATAACCAAAAGTTCCTTCCGACTCATTTTTGATGAATTCTCCGGTGCTATATAAGTCGTCATACCAGCCTTCATTAGTCTTTCCATATACATAGATACTTCCTTTACCATTTCTACTGTTTGGACAGCTAACTACAATCCAATCGGAGTTTATTTGTACTTTATAGCCAAAATAATCTGCTGTTGGGAACTCCTGGGCCGCTAAGGTTTGAATTTTGCTCCATATTCCATTGGATGACTTATATACATATGCTCTGCCTTTGTCTGTTTCTGAATGTGCTCCAACAACGATGTAATTTTCATAGATATCAACGGCATAGCCAAATTTACCAGTACTTCCTGGATTGACAATTACATGTTGTAAGTTGGCACCACAGTTCACTATTTCATATATGTAAACTCTATTTTCCTCAGGCGCTCCAATTGCCATTATATTATTATGGATTGCGGTACTCTGGCCAAATAGTTTCTTTTCATTGTTTTGGAAGGTTATTCGTAATCCTTCTCCACTGGTAGAAGTTCCTGGTTCTACTTCTGGAGCTGGGGGATCGTAAGAGTTCAAATAGGCTTTGTTTTTATTGTCAGGGTCTAGGTAAGACTTCAGTGATGAACTAAATGCCAGGTTAGAAACATTCCATGCCTCGGAAAACTTTCCGAAGTT
This sequence comes from Marinoscillum sp., assembly GCA_024305105.1. GTDB lineage: Bacteria > Bacteroidota > Bacteroidia > Cytophagales > Cyclobacteriaceae > Marinoscillum. The sequence goes on along the minus strand of JAMWZA010000010.1, from coordinate 56,147 downwards.
GTCTGGACCATTAACAGCTGATGTAACACCACATGCCTGATCATCTGGAGAATCAGAACATCGAGATAATCCACCATGGAGAATTCCAACAACTCGATTAGAGGCGTTTAAAAGAGGAGAGCCCGAGGAACCCCCACCTGTGATTCCTGAGGACCAGGTTACTTCCCAATTCTTAATATCACTTGAATTTCCACAATAGTCTGCAGTTGCCTTTGAAGTAGGTTTGACACTTGTTTTTGCTATTTTTTTAATATCTCCATTTGGATGACTGATATTAACATTAACATTTGAAGTAACAACATTTCTTTCCCATCCCAAATAAACAACATCTAAAAACTGCTGGGGTAAATTTTGTAGTTCCAATAGTGAGTAATCCGTTGATGTTTCATTATTTATACTGCCTTTCGTAATTAAATAGGCACCCTGCATTGTCATTGATTCATTGATTGGGTCTTCAGATGGATTTGAACAAGATTCACTTTGATAGTCAAAATAGAATATGGCGTCATGAAAATATCCTGGTTTACTCCCATCAACACAATGTCCAGCCGTAAGTAGGTAGGGTCTCTTAAAGGCTTCTTGAACATCAGAATTGACAAGAAACCCAGTGCAGTAAGTTGTTAATTTGGTACTGTTATTATAGGTAGTCATCATTACAACGCCCTTCTGTTCATCAAGTCCACTTTCACAGTCTGCATTTACTGTGCATGAACCTGAGTTTTCGAATCCACTATTGCTCTGGATACTACGGAAAGAATGAATAATGGTATTGATTTGAAGTTTACTTTTCTTTCCAATAGGTTGAAAATATTGAATATAAACTTTGTTTGCGGGAATTATTTGTGTTGCAAATTTGTCGCGAGGATTATTATTTATATCTGTAAATGCACCCAGCTTATGATTTCCATCCTCTGAGTAAATATGTAAGTAGCCACCACTAGGAATGTTGAATTGATCAAAATGAAATTCAAGACCTTTAGCTGTTTTATCAGTTATTTGTATAATATAAGTCGTGCCGAGATGAGAATTCAACTTTGTGCCATCCCTCATCAAATCAATATCCACATCAATACCTTTTCCATAGTAACCCGATTTGCAAGTAGCACAGGTTTCTTCTTTCATTTTACGTGCTTTTTCAAGCTCAAGAGTATTATTGGTTGCAGGTAAATGGACTTGTTTTATTTTAACTCTACTTGTTGAATTGAATATATTCTCAGGTTTAATCATGCGATTACTGATTTGCCCATTTAGCGAAAAACTTGAGCATAAAACAATCACAAAAAGTAGTTGCTGAATGTTATTACTTGTTCTCATTATGGTTTTCTTAATTTCAGAAATTTTATGGACTCATTATATATTTTGGGTACTTCAACCCAGTGAGTCTTTACCATTGCTTTACGACAGGTACCGTATGATTTTTCTTCAACCGTAAGTATTAATGTGTCATTAGATTTTTTATAAGAATAATTGAAATCTGGTTCTTCACAGCCAGAAGAAGAAGTAGTAAAGACAAGCAATGACTTTTTATTGAAATCTATTGTAGGGTAGTTGTACGAGCAATGAGTAGTCCCCTTATTAAAGATTTTTATCATTTCTTTTCTGTTCTTAACAATAAACTCTTTCTCACCAAGTCTTGAAAGGTCTACACAAGCAACATCCAGAACTTCATGATAAACGGCTACAGCGTTTTGAACAGGGATGAGATGAATCAATAGCGTTATAAATACTGAAATCATTCCTCTAATTTTATTAATCTACTTTCCAACTCTTCATTTTTCTCCTTAAGCTCCAATATGTAAAGTGTCAACTCCTCAATTTTCCTTAGTAAGACTTTATCCATTTCTCCAAGGTTATGACCATTTTCTTTTACTTCTTTAGCTGAAGGGACATCAGGTAAATGATGATTTTGCTGGATGTAGTCATTTACATCATCCAGACTTCTAAGTTCATAGTCCTCATCAAAAACATAGTCTGGAAAACTTCCCGTGGCCTGAACTTCTATCTGACGAGCGTATAGATAGCCGTTTTGAGTTACTTTAAAATTACTGCCATGTGTTCGAAACTCCTCAGCCATGAACCCTCCAAAATTTTCGGTAGTGCCATTATGATACATTCTAAACCTATCAACACCATTATAACTAAAATTTAAAGCGATCGTAGATCTTATTGTCCATTCAGCATCAAACGTAGTTGTGTAACCAAGCTTTATTTCAGGAAATTGTCCAGAGGTATTCGAATAGATATGTACTGATGCATCAGGGTCAGTAGTTCCGATACCTATTTTATTAAAACTGGCATTTAAGTAAGGCATATTTCCCGTATCGATCAAGTAATTAAATCGACTGTCATCGGCGTCCCAGTAGAAAAACATTGGCCGTACCTCGCTAGTGAATGCACCATCTCCCTCATCGTTTCTGTCCCACATCAGGTAGGTGAAGTTGGGAGATTTATAGGTAGAAGAGTAACTTGAGGTTTCCTGGTTTGGATACTGTATTTGTGCTAGCGATGGCTGGATACTTATGATCGCGGTAATTATCAAAGACAGATTGATTAGTTTTTCCATTATAGTTAAAGTTAGGTTAGTGAATAACTGTAGCTAAACTAATAAAATATCCTATAACTCATTGTTGCCCACTTTTTTATTTCCCCTTCACTGTATGTACTTTTAACCCAAATTATGTGCACGCATAATCTTCCCGGAGGCAGTTAAAAAAAACTTGCTGTGTTAGGGTAAATCTAAAATCTCAGTTCATGAACCAATCTAACCTTCTGGTTTCGGCTGCTTTAGCCGCTTTAGTCCTTTTTGTAGGGTGTAAAAAAGAGTCGGGCTCTGGAGAGGAGCCAGTACCAGAGGAGCCAATCATCACCTTTACGGTTAATGGAATGGAAAACCCTGATCAACTTACCGCGGATGTTGGCGATACATTGAAAATATCAGCCGAGGTTTCTGCCGGAGCGGGCATTGAGTCGTTCACCGCGAGCTATTCATTGGATGAAGATCAGGTAAGCATCGATACGTACCAGCCAGATACTTTGGTTACCGCTTATTCCATGTCGGAATTTGAGTTGCTGATCGACTTTACATTTGCAGGAGATTCCTTAGGTTTTGTGTTCAGCCTGTCAGATACACTTGGCGCATCTATTGAATCTACTTTTTCGCTACTGGTAAATGAGTCGCCAATCAGGGTGGACAGTCAGCGAGTGGTTTCTCCTTACAATCAACAATTTGAAGGAAATCTTTACAATGTAATGGATAGTGTCGCCTACTTCCCATTGAACGTCAAATCAGACTTGAACAATCAAAAAAGAGTTGATTTCATCGTGGCCTACGATCGACAGGCAGGTTACATCATGAGTTCGCCTGGTGACGCTGACGCGGATACTATTTGGAATCACAATTTGAGTTTTGACTGGCCGTTCCTGGAAATAAACAATACACAATTCATTGAGCTGGATCCGGCATCAGTGGACTTTGATGAGGTAGTGACAGCCCAGCAGTTGGTAGACCTCTTTTCTGGCGCTAGCGTTACTGCCTTATCTGGACTTTACAAAGGCCAAATCATTTCTCTTCGTCTTGATAACAGCGAGAGAGGCGGTCGTGTAGCATTGATAAAAATCACTAACATTATAGGTGATAGTAAATCGGAACGGCAGATTACTTTTGACATTAAAATAGAACAATAGCAACTTGAAAAATACACCAATCATTATGCAAAAACTCTTCAGTTTCAGTTTGATTTTGGCTGTGCTCGCAGCATGTAGTCCTACCAAAAAGGAGGAAGCTCCTAAGGACATCTCTACCATGAGTGAGGAGCAAATCCAGGCCTATGCCAAGGAGTTGGCGGATCAGTACATTATCGTAGATGGTCATGTGGATCTTCCCTATCGAATGGAAGTGAAAGGGTTTATGCTGAGAAAAGAAGTGGAGGATGTTTCCGTGGAAACGGAAGGTAACTTTGATTACCCAAAGTCGAAGGCCGGAGGATTGGATGCTCCTTTTATGTCCATTTACATTCCATCTTCTTATTATTTCGATGGTGGAGCCAAGGAATTTGCTGATTCACTCATTACCATGACCATGGACGTTACCACGGCTTTTCCAGACAAATTTGCTGCCGCGAACACTCCTGCAGAAATTGAAGAAAACTTTAACAAAGGGTTGATTTCTTTACCGATGGGTATGGAAAATGGAGCGCCTATTGAAGATGATCTGGCCAATGTGAAATACTTTTTTGAGCGTGGTATTCGGTACATCACGCTTACCCACTCCAAGGACAATCAAATAAGCGATTCATCTTATGATACGACCTACACGTGGAATGGCGTGAGTCCCTTTGGGGAGCAGGTGATTGCTGAGATGAACAAGTACGGGATCATGGTAGACATCTCGCACGTTACGGATAGTGCATTCTATGATGCATTGGCATTGAGTAAGGCACCTGTTATTGCTTCACATTCTTCTTGTCGTTATTTCACTCCGGGGTTCCACCGAAACATGTCGGACCAGATGATCAAAGATTTGGCTGCAAATGGTGGTGTTATACACATCAACTTTGGTTCGACCTTCTTATCTAAAGCGTCCAGGGACAAGTTTGATGAGATGGATTCTGTAATGACCAACTATCGTGCAGAGACGGGTTTGTCTCGTAGCGACTCAGCTTATGAAGCGTATGCGCAAAAATATGCCGATGAGAATGAAATTTTTGCTGATGTGCCGATTGTAGCGGATCACATCGACCGGGTAGTAGAGCTGGCAGGTATCGATTATGTAGCGTTTGGTTCTGATTTTGATGGCGTGGGAAATAGTTTGCCTGTGGGTCTCAAGGATGTATCCATGTATCCAAATGTGATTGCCGAATTATTAAAGAGAGGGTATACAGAAGAAGACATAGCGAAGATTTGTTATAAAAATACCTTCCGAGTTTGGAATGAGGTGATTGCCACAGCTGAGAAGCTTCAGGAACTTTGATCACAAATTACTATGATTTTCACTCCCTGAATCATTTGCCTGAGTTATTAAATTCATGAGTGCAATGTGATAATTCTAAGGGAGCTTTATGAAGTAGGAATTAGTGTCATGAGATTCCCTTAGAATGCTTGATGATTGTGTAGATTTTGACCGAGTAAATCTGACCGAGTTAATCGCATTCAGGGAATGACGACTAATATAGATTATTTCAGAACTACAAAAATTTAAGATGATATAAGCCCTGACTGAATGGTCAGGGTTTTTTATTTCTTCTTCAGGCTTTTGATAAAGCTGGCCCACGCATAAGGGTTCAGGAGATTGTTTGCCGGCTGCATGTATTGATCCTGATACTGTCGTCCACGCATCTGTTCGTAGTATCGTCTGCTGGCCACATCAGGAGTCATGTTCATGTATGAACTGCGCATGTAATCCGCACTCACCCACTCGTTCAGATTGTTGTAGTTTCTTTGGTTCGGCAGCTCCATAGATAGGAGAGCGGCCTTAAACATTTCTTCAGTAGGGTAAGGGAAGACTTCTACCTCACTCAGGAAGGTGACATCTTCTTCCATGGTGAAAATCAACTTTAGGCTATTGTCTTCTTTGTGCTCAGGCACGATGTAAAACTGCCGTTTGAATCCGACCGAGCTAAAGACCACACTATCTCCTTCCAGCACAGGCATTGAAAAGTAGCCGTACGGATTGGTAGTGGTTCCCCGGCCAGCCTTTGGCACGTAGACGTGCACCCCCGGAATCACAGAGGTGCTATCAGGAGTGAAAATAACTCCAGTTAATTGCACAATGCGCTTGTCATTGGAAGTGGTTACTTCCTGCGCACTCGCCAGACATCCGGCAATTAATAGACTTATGTAAAGAATCTTTCTGATCAAGCTGATATTTTCTTCCGTATAAGAATAAGACGTAAGAAAGGTAAAAAGTTTTCATAAATTTAGACTTCCTAACGTTTTTTAACGTCTGTATCTAAGCTCAAAGTTAATCACGAAATCGGACTAGCCAATTCAACTATGCGTCTTAAAAACTTTAGTTTAAACTACGGGACCCAAATTTTCAAATCTTTTGGCGATGAGTCAAGGGTGCGAATCATCCATTTGCTGTACAAAAATGACGAGCTGGCTGTTTCGGATTTGGAATCCATATTGGATTACACACAGACAAAAACGTCACGCCACATCACGTACTTGAAAAATTCGGGATTGGTCAATGCGACCAAGAAAGATCAATGGATTTTTTACAGCATCAAAGATGAAGTTTACGACATGGTGGCTCAGATTTTTGAGTTTTTGAACAAAGACATTCAGCTGCAAAAAGATCAGGAAATCTGCAATGTGATGAACTCCAACCGTGAGCTTGCTGCCAACAAACTCGCAACCAAAGGTTACCGCTCTTGAGACGATTTTCTTACCTCTTTTTTGATTTGGACCATACGCTGTGGGATTATGAGACCAATGCGCGCAAAGTGCTGATGGATTTGTATCTCCATTTTGAATTGGGTCAAGTGATCAGGCACGGTCATGAGCGATTTTTAGAAATCTATTTTAAAACCAATGATGGCTTGTGGCATGATTACAACCAGGGACGCATCACCAAAGAGGACATTCGAAATGAGCGATTCAAGCTCGTTCTCAAAAACTGTGGCGGTTCAGATCACTCCCAGGCGTTGGAAATGAGCGATTATTTTCTGGAACACTGTCCGAGGCAATCGGTAGTAATGCCGGAAACCAAGATGACACTAAACTATCTCGCCAGTAAATACCGAATGAGCATTATTACCAATGGGTTTGATGATGTGCAGGAAATCAAACTAAAGGCAAGTGGACTGAACGGCTATTTTGAGCAGGTTTTTACATCCGAGACCATTGGAGTGAAAAAACCGAGTCCAGAGATTTTTGAGCATGCACTTGAGGTTTTGGGAGTGACTAAAGAAGCGTCTCTCATGATTGGTGATAACCCTAAGACAGATATACTCGGAGCCCAAAATGCCGGCATAACACCACTTCTTTACAATCCCACCGGACGAATCAAATCAGAATGTGAGCTAGAGATTAAAAGTCTGTCGGAATTGATGACTTTGCTCTGAAAAGAACAATCGCTTTTATAGTTTTGTTGACCTAAATAAACGACGACATACTATGCCTAAAGGAAATTACTATATCCCGGCACCAACTAACGAGCCGGTACTGACATACGCTCCTGGTACAGCAGAGCGCGAGGAACTCAAAGATGCTGTAGCATCGGCCAGAAAAGTGGAAATTGATATTCCGATGTTCATCGGTGGAAAAGAGGTAAAAACAGGTAAGACGATCAAGATGTCGCCACCTTATGACCACCAGCATTCATTGGGTCAATTCCATGAAGGAGATGCCTCCCATGTGCAACAGGCTATAGATGCGGCTATGGCTGCCAAGCAGTCCTGGGAAGACATGGCCTGGGAACATCGGGCGAGTATTTTCTTGAAAGCGGCGGATTTGATTGCTGGTCCTTACCGTGCGAAAATCAATGCTGCGACCATGCTTTCTCAATCAAAAAATGCATTTCAGGCTGAAATCGATGCGGCTTGTGAATTCATAGACTTCCTTCGTTTCAATGCTGCTTACATGCAGGACATCTACATGGAGCAGCCAGAGTCAGCCCCTGGAATCTGGAATAGACTGGAATACCGTCCGTTGGAAGGGTTTGTGTTTGCGATTACGCCTTTTAATTTCACGGCAATAGCTGGAAACTTGCCTGCAGCACCTGCATTGATGGGGAATACAGTGATATGGAAACCGAGCTATACACAAGTATACTCTGCTCAGGTGATCATGGAAGTGTTCAAAGAGGCGGGGTTGCCAGATGGAGTCATTAACCTGATTTTTGTGGATGGTCCGGTTGCCGGAGATGTGGTCTTCAAACACAAGGACTTTGCCGGTTTGCATTTCACAGGGAGTACAGGTGTGTTCAAACACCTTTGGAAAACCATTGGAGAAAACATTGATCTCTACAGATCTTATCCAAGAATTGTAGGAGAGACTGGGGGGAAGGATTTTGTAGTGGCTCACGAATCTGCTCATCCACAGGAAGTGGCCACAGGGTTGGTTCGTGGTGCTTTTGAGTTTCAGGGACAGAAGTGTAGTGCAGCTTCCAGGGCGTACATTCCATCAAATATCTGGTCAGATGTGAAAGACCATATGGGTGCGGCCCTTAGCGAAATCAGCATGGGCACTCCAGAGGATTTCACCAACTTTGTTAATGCGGTGATTGATAAAAAAGCCTTTGATAAGATTGCTGCCTACATTGATCAGGCCAAGAAAGACAGTAATGTAGAAGTCCTGTTCGGTGGTAACTACGACGATTCGGTTGGATATTTTATCGAACCGACGGTATTGCTGGCAAAAGATCCGAAGTACACCACCATGTGCGAAGAGATTTTCGGTCCTGTGTTGACCATTTACGTTTATGAGCCGAAGGATTTTGAGGCTACGTTAGAGTTAGTAGATGAAACGTCTCCATATGCGCTGACAGGTGCTATTTTCTCCAGAGATCGTGAGGCGATCGAATTGGCAGCAAGAAGACTGAGAAACAGTGCTGGAAACTTCTACATTAATGACAAACCGACCGGTGCGGTTGTTGGGCAGCAGCCATTTGGAGGAGCCAGAGGTTCTGGTACAAATGATAAAGCTGGCGCGTCAATGAACTTGTTGAGATGGGTAAGCGCACGTACGATTAAGGAAACTTTCGTACCACCTAAAAATTATCGATATCCTTTTTTAGATAAGGATTAAGCCCTTATTTGAAGAAGTAACAAAAGCCATCAGTCCGATCCTTTGGTAATGCTAACAGTATGAAGAGGCGATCAGGCCGATGGCTTTTTGTGATATATGATGGATAGCTTATGAATTCGTGCTTAACCAGTACTTCTCCAATAATGAAATAGTACCCAATAGAATAATTCCTAAAATAGTAACTAACATGATGCTATAAGTTTGATTGATAGATCAAAGGTAGAGGAGGTTTATGCCAAAGTAAATACCAGAAAAGGGGTAATTGAATTGCACAAAAAAGGTATTTTTTAGGAATTTATAGAGATTAAGAATTGTTCATTCTGTTGGTTAACTTTGCCGTGAAATCTCAATCTTAATGTATGAAGAAGTATTTTTTAATTGTTTTCTTAGCCGGGGTCTGTTTTGGCTGTCAGGAAAATACAGCCTACAAATCCATTCTGAATGACCCTGAGACGTATCAGGGTGCAGTAAAGCAGTTGACAGACGTGATCGTTTACGATATTTTCTCACCTCCTGTGGCGAGTAGGGTCTATGTATATCCAAATATCGCGGCATTTGAGGTGCTTGCGGCCTTTAAATCAGATACCCTGAAGTCACTTGGAGGACAATTAAATGGGTTTACCTCGCCTCCAGCGCCTACCGATCCATCTATTAATCCAGAATTAGCTAGCCTTCATGCGTTCATGAAAATTGGCCAAACACTGATCTTTTCTGAGGATAAGATCGAAGAGTTTAGAAACAATTTATATCAGAAGCTGGAAGAGAATGGACTTCCTCAAGCAGTTAAGGAGCAGTCCATTGCGTATGGTGAGTTGGTAGCAGATCATGTCCTGGCATGGGCAGATAAAGACAATTACAAGCAGACACGTACTTTTCCAAAGTACACGGTGAGGAATGAGAAGTTTTTATGGAAGCCGACACCTCCAGATTACATGGAGGGAATCGAGCCGCATTGGATGAAAATCAGACCGATGGTACTGGATTCGGCCGGACAGTTTCCACCACCACCACCTTTAGAACTCAGCATGGATGAGCAAAGTGAGTTTTACGGCCAATTGGTTCAGGTCTATGAAGAGGGTGGCGGAATGGATGACAATAAAAAGGAAATCGCTAAATTCTGGGATTGTAATCCATATGTTTCTCATCATAGAGGTCATGCCATGTTTGCAACAAAGAAAATTACTCCTGGAGGCCACTGGATGGGTATTGCAGCGATTGCTACCAGAGCAGCAGGGAGTGATTTTACGGAAACGGTAGAAGCATTTACCCGAACGAGTATTGCCTTGTTTGATGGATTTATTAGTTGCTGGGATGAAAAATGGAGAAGTATTGTGATTCGACCAGAGACACTCATCAACCAATACATGGATGAGGAATGGGTGCCGTTGCTTCAGACACCTCCGTTTCCAGAATACACCAGTGGTCACAGTGTTATCTCCAGAGCTGCTGCGGTTACACTTACCGACCTTATGGGTGATGGTTTTGCATTTTCAGATACCACTGAAAACGAATACGGTTTGCCAACTCGCGAGTTTGAATCGTTTATGCAGGCGAGTGAAGAAGCAGCTATTAGCCGATTGTATGGAGGAATCCATTACATGATGGCAATAAAACATGGTGTGGACCAGGGAGAGAAAGTTGGAGAATGGGTAGTGAGTAATGTTCAGACCAGAAAGAACAATTCTCTAGCGAATAACTAAACTCAATCAAATGAATTTATTGAACCCCATTAAAATAGCAGGCCTCATGGTACTGCTATTTTTGTATTCTTGCCAGCCAGCAAAGGAAACCCCACAGCAGGAAGGTTTTTATCAGCCCTGGCAGTCATTAGGGCCACTTTTTCATGATGTACAAATGGCCGGCGTGTTTCCAGATTCCAAAACGTTTGTGGATTGTACCCCAAAAAGCAATCCCTACGAAATTGCTGAGAAGTACGAGGAGGTTAAGAACAACCCTGACTTTGATTTAGAGGCTTTTGTGAAGGCGAATTTTGAGGAACCTGTAAGCCCTGAAGTGAAGAATATTGAGGAGAATGAATTCTTTAAAGAGCATTTGGACAACATGTGGGTAGACCTGACCAGAGAGGCAAGTGACACTTCTGCCATTTCTACCTTAATCTCGCTACCCGGTCAATATGTAGTACCTGGTGGCCGTTTCCGTGAAATTTATTATTGGGATAGCTATTTCACAATGATTGGACTCGGAGTTTCAGGAAGAACCGACCTGGTGGAGTTGATGGTGGACAATTTTGCTTACCTGATTGATACGGTTGGGTTTATCCCAAATGGAAACAGGACTTATTATCTTGGCAGAAGTCAGCCGCCTTATTTTGCTCAAATGGTGAACTTATATGCGCAACTCGCTTCCCTGGATAAGGCCGTAAGGTATCTCCCCATGATTGAGAAGGAGTATAACTTCTGGATGCAAGGAGCTGACCAGCTTACACCATCCAATGTGGCGGTGAATAGAGCCATACTCGTTGGTGATTCACTTGTTTTGAATCGGTATTACGATTTACTGGATTTTCCACGACCGGAGTCTCACAAAGAAGACTTTGAGCTGGCCGAGGAGTTATCAACGGAGGAAAAAAGTACCCTTTACCGGAATCTGAGAGCCGGTGCTGAATCTGGTTGGGATTACAGTACCAGATGGTTTAAAGACAAAGAAGATTTCGCCACCATTCGGACGACCGAAATACTACCAGTGGACCTCAATTGCTTACTACACGGTGTGGAGGTGATTTTGAACAGAATGTATGCCCATGAGGGAAATATGGACAAAGCCGATGAATATGCAGCAAAAGCTGCAAACCGCCTGACCGCAATACAGCGGGTTTTTTGGAATGAAGAAAAAGGTGCGTTTACAGATTATGTATGGACTGAAGATATTCTAGAGGATCAGGTGACCATGGCTGCCGCATATCCACTTTATTTTAATACAGCGACCGATGAACAAGCAGCTCGGACGATTTCGTATATAAAAAGCAATTTGCTTCAACCAGGCGGGTTGGTTACTACTTCCATAGAGTCTGGTCAGCAGTGGGATTTTCCGAATGGCTGGGCACCACTACAATGGATTGGCATCAAGGGTATGGAGCATTACGGTGAAGGTGATTTGGCGGCTGATGTGGCTGCCCGATGGCTTCAGGTAAATAAGAAAGTGTATCGGAATACCGGTAAGATGATGGAGAAGTATAATGTATCTGATACAACCTTAAATGCCGGAGGTGGCGAATACCCCACTCAGGATGGTTTTGGGTGGACGAATGGCGTAGCACTTGGTTTACTATCTGAAAATCCAGTATATTGAAAAGCATGAAAGCATTGTTGCTAATCGGAGGAAAGAGTCAGCGCATGGGTGCTGAAAAACACTTATTAGATGTGAATGGCCGTACACAGTACCATCACCTTTACAACATGTTGACTGACATGGGTTTAGACGTATGTGTGTCGTGTAATGTGGAACAATATCGAGATCTTCCTGAGAGCCATTATAAACTGGTAGATCAGTATGATGCCATCGGTCCCATTGGCGGGTTGGTTTCAGCGATCAATCACCGTCCGGAGGAGTCCTGGTTAATCGTGGCCTGTGATTTGGTAAATGTGACTCAGGATACGTTGAAGCGTCTGATTGAAGCTGCCGATGAAGAACATGATATCATTACCTATCAGCCCGAAGGGAGCGATTATCTGGAAACGACAGTAACTATTTACCAACCCACGTCCTTTCGAGTGGTGCTTGACGCCATCGAAATGGGTCTGTACGGCCTCCAGCGAGTGCTCAAACAGTGTAAGGTAAAAACTGTGTCTCCTAAGGACAATGCCGAGTTAAAGAATGTAAACACGCCCGAAGATCTGGATTGATTCCTACTTCATCTTCTGAAACCCTTCTTTTTTGCCACCGCATGTTGGACAAACATAGTCAGCAGGCAGTGCTGAAAATGCTATACCTGATTGAATAGATGCTTCCGGGTCTCCATATTCTGAGTCATAAACCGTTTGGCAATGAATACACTGAAACAATTCCTTTTCAATGTTATCGCGAATCGATTTTACCTTGGGAGACTCCTGAGTTTCTTCATTTAGACTCTCGTAATACACCAGACTCAATTCAACGATCAACGGAGCCAAAACGGATTTGTGAACGTCTTTGGCATAGTACCGATAGTCTGTCAGGTTTGGGTTGAAGTTTTTGCTGTAAAGTATGTTGTACATATCCTGATCTTCCCCTTTTTCGATCACCACCGATGTGAAAAGGGTAATGTCTTCGGAAGTCTTGATGGTGAAAGTCAGCCCGTAGGTGCTGATATCTTGTTTGTCCAGTTCCCGAACCAAATAAAACTTAAGATCGAGCGCCTCCTGGTCCAGAGCTGGTAGATGCCAGTTGAGTTCTAAGGCAGAGTGCCGTAGGTTCATTCCAAATTTCCCCATCAGTTTTTCCCATCCCAGCCGATCCTTTTCCAGGATGCCTTTGATCACAAAGGACTTCCATGGAGTTAAGGTTACTTTTCCGACCTCTGTCTCTATGCAACGCTCCATAATGGCCTTAAGCGTTTCAATTTTGTATTGGTTATTACGCCAATAGAGTCCTAGCCAATATTTTTCGTCTGCCTGTCGGTGGATTCCTTCATAGTACGGAAAGTGTGTTTCCGGTAGAACCAAGTTCTCTGTGACAGGCTGCGTGTTCATTTTTACGTTCTCAGTCAGAAAGGTAAAAATGTCCTTGTAATCCCAGTTGTTTGTTGTCACGCTATTTTCTTCCAGAGCTTTCGCAATCTTCACAAGATCCTCGGTGTACACCAACAAAGGCATTTGCCAGGGAGCATGCTGTATCCGCTTAAATCGGAGATATACATACCAGTAGTTTTCTTGACCGGAAGCGATAAAATTTACCTGCCCTGTAAAGAGTGGGACCAGACTTTGCGATGGGTCTACTACGTTGATTCGCAGCTTCGCTCGGTAGTCCAGACTGTTAAGAATATAGTGATAGATGTGAGATGCCAACCACTTCTTGCCTGGCAGGATATCCAAAGCAACATAGCTGCTTAAAATGTTCTGATAATCGAATGTGTTGATTTCATACTCCGTCCTAATGGACTGGAACGTTTCGTCCAGAATCTCTTTGCTCTTTTCCTTGGCAGCAAATAGAATATCTTGTCTCGATCCCAGGTGCAAGTATTGAGAGCCGAGCTTTTCAGCAATCAGAAGCACTTTCAGGAAATCTCCCGGAGAGATGATTCCACCTTTGACAAATACACGAATTAAGTCCTTTACCTGCATCATAGCTTAACAAATATACCTAACTGCTGACCGTTTGTACCGATCGGTCGATCAATCGTTTTACTTCAGATTTACAACTTCCACACCCCAGTCCGGCACCCGTTTCCTGGCAGAGACTGTTAAGATTATCGTGTCCAAGTGCGATAGCTTCTGTCAAATTCCCTTCACCCACATTATTACACGAGCAGACAAGTTTTCCTTTGGCTGCTGCTGGAGCCTGACCAGATCGCAAGAGTTGCATTCGTTTTTCTGACAATTCGGTACCACTATCAATCAGTTCTTTGTACTCCGCAAATTCGGTCTTATCTCCGAGAAGAATGGTGCCAACAAGTTTGTCATTGTGAACGATACATTTTTTGTAAAATAGCGCTTCACGATCTAGAAATGTAATCTCACTATATCCTTTTCCATTCACTGGAATTTCGGCCAGCCCGACGGAGCACAGATCCAGACTTGGAAACTTGAGGATGTTCATCGGTGTAGTGCCTTGATAATACTGTGAAGGATCTCCGGCGATAAAACGCGCGCAAATATCCGCTTGTTGTTCAGCAGCTGCGGTGATGCCATTCATTTTGCGATGATGCTCGGCTATTTCACCAAGGGCGAAGATGGAAGGATCGCTGGTCTGTAGGTAATCATTCACTTTTACTCCACGTCCACATTCCAGCTCGCTATCTACGGCCAGTTGTGTGTTAGGTCTGGTGCCAATGGCATAAACGACTGCATTGGCGGTTACAGCATGACCACTTTTTAACGTGACATCCAGGAGCTTTTCGGTGTTTTCATTAATATCCGTCACTTCATCGTTCGTGAACACACGGACTCCAAGGTCTTCCACATATTCTCTTAGCATGGCACTTGCCACCGGGTCTAACTGACGCTCCATCAGTCGTGAGCCTAGCTGTACAATAGTGGTGTTTACTTGTATTTCGGTAAGGGCTGCAGCAAGCTCCAGACCAAGTAGTCCACCTCCAATGATCAAGACATGACTCCCCGGGCAGACCTGTTTTTTGAGGTCGTCTGCATTGGTACGATCACGCATGGTGAATACTCCGGGAAGGTCCATTGGAGCGTTTGGGGGCACAAATGCCCGACTTCCAGTTGCAACAATAAGCGTATCGTAAGCATGTTGGTTTCCCTGGCTATCCGTTACCATTTTTGTCGTTCGATCGAGGGACGTTATGGGATTCGAAGGATGCATGACCAGGTCGAGTTGACGTAATTCCTCTTCCGTGTATTTGACCAAATCTTCCCACTCTTTGGTTTCATTGACATAATCAGGTAGTAATACCCGATTGTAAAATGGCCACTCCTCTTTCGAAAACACATGAATTTCATCTGATTGGTTAAACTCCCGGTAAGTATTCACAAACCGATAGGCTGCAGCTCCCGCTCCGACCACTACAATTTTTTGTTTCGGTGGTTGATATAGAGCGACTTCCACGGCAGCATACTTAAATCCAGGTTGTTTCGATTTAGGGTCCACCGCATCGCTGGTAAGGTTGTTGGCACGGTTTAAGTCGTGATTGAGTCGCTTTCCCCAATGCATGGGCAGAAAAACAACTCCTTTCTTGATGCTATCCGTGATCTTTGCCGAGACCTGAACTTCACCTCTTGAATTTCTTATTTTAACGGGTGCACCATCTTTTATTTTTCGAGACTCTGCATCATCGGGGTGGATTTCAAGGTATGGTCGATCGATGTGTTTGTTGAGCTTAGCAACTTTCCCCGTTCGTGTCATGGTATGCCACTGGTCACGAACCCTTCCGGTGGTCAGTATCAATGGAAATTCCGGATTCGTAGGCTCTTGCTGAAGTGAAGGACCAGCGGTATGGATGTTGGCTCTATGGTCTGGAGTTAAAAACTTTCCATTCTCAAAAAGGCGTGGCGTACCTTCATGGTCTTCAGAAGGCACCGGCCATTGAATGGACCGGTGCATTTTTAGTTTTTCATAGGAGAGTCCTGATACATCTATCGGAGTTCCTTTGGTCATGCGAGCATACTCGTCATAAATTTCTGAAGCATTGTTGAAGTCAAACCCATGATATCCCATGGCCCTGGCAAATCGCATAATGATTTCTGAGTCGGGAAGGGCCTCACCCGGAGCATCTATTACTTTTGGTAAGTATGTCACGCGCCGTTCGGAGTTGGTCATGGTGCCTTCCTTTTCCAGCCAACCTGCTGCAGGAAGAACCAAATCGGCATATTTTACTGTGTCACTATTTTTAGAAATGTCTTGAACGATGACAAATTTGGCGGCCTTTAATGCTTCATCAACGAGTCTTGCATTGGGCATGCTCACGGACGGATTGGTACAAATAACCCATACAGCCTTCATTTTTCCGGATTTGAGCGCTTCGTACATTTCTGTTGCCGTAAGGCCTGGTTTCTCCTGAATGGAATCCACACCCCAGAAATCGGCTACTTCCTGTCGATGTGCCGGATTAGCGAGGTTTTTATGTGCTGCTAATAGATTGGAGAGCCCACCGACTTCACGTCCACCCATGGCATTGGGCTGACCTGTCAGAGAAAAGGGACCCGAACCAGGTTTTCCTATTTTTCCAGTGATCAGATTGAGGTTGATGAGCGCCAGGTTTTGGTTAACTCCGGCCGTACTCTGATTGAGTCCCATGGCCCACATGGTGATGAATCCCTTGGACTGCCCAATTAACCGAGCAGTATGAATGATGTCCTCAACCGACACATCACATATTGCGGCGTATTCTTTTAGTGATTTCGAGCGAATTTCCTTTAGATAAGCTTCGTAACCATTGGTGTGCTTTCGGACAAATTCGTCATCAACTAAGCCATGTTCTACCAGGTAGAATCCAATGGCATGGAACAGTTCCATATCGGTGCCTGGCTGGACT
Organism: Marinoscillum sp.; assembly: GCA_024305105.1. Lineage (GTDB taxonomy): Bacteria > Bacteroidota > Bacteroidia > Cytophagales > Cyclobacteriaceae > Marinoscillum. The sequence goes on along the minus strand of JAMWZA010000010.1, from coordinate 39,250 downwards.
TGTAAGTGAATATCTGCCAGTGCGCAGCTATCGGTCACCCGTGGGTCTACCACTATGATTTTTACATTGGGATTTTCCGCTTTGTGCTTCTCAATTCGTCTAAAGAGAATGGGGTGACACCACGCAGGATTAGCACCTGCAATAAGGATGGTATCTGATAACTCGATATCCTCATACGATATAGGCACGGCATCATCACCCACGGTTTCTTTATAACCCACTACCGCCGAGCTCATGCACAGCCGGCTGTTGGTATCAATGTTATTGGTGCCGATAAATCCTTTAACAAGCTTGTTGGCCAGGTAGTATTCTTCCGTGAGGCACTGTCCCGAGACATACAACCCTACACTGTCCGGGCCATGCTCACGAATAAATGTCTTGAAAACTGCTGCGGCCCTGTTAATAGCCGTATCCCAGTCCACATCCTGCATGGGATGTCGCCTACTCCACCGCATCTGAGGCTTGAGGAGACGGTCACTTTGGTCCATGGTGGTGTAGTGAAGGTTCATGCCCTTCGAGCAGAGCATGCCTTTGTTGACCGGATAGTCAGCATCACCTTCCAGCTGCAATCGACCTTTGTTGCTTTTACGCACCTTAATGCCGCACCCTACTCCGCAGTATGAGCAAACAGTCTTATGTGGTTCTCCCCATTTTTGTGGCATGAGTAATATTTTTATGAAGTGACGAGTTCGGGCTGTAGCTGAATGATTTCTTCTTTTTTAGCTCGAGTTTCCTTACGAGCGATGACCTCTGCTTTTTTAGAGAATCGAATGAGGAAAGTGGAGAAAGAAACGGCCATGACAATAAAGCCCAGCACAAAAAACGAATCCGTCCATTCAAGACCGGTCAGCTGCTTTTTGAATAGGAGCATTCCTGCAACAGCACCTGCATTTCCTCCAGCGCCAACTATTCCTGAAACCATCCCCAGCGCTTTTTTATTGACAAAAGGAACTACACTGTAAGTGGCGCCTTCGCTCATTTGCACAAACAGACTGAACAGTAACAGCGAGACAATGATCATTGGTATCGTACCCATTCTGGAAAAGAGAATCAATGCCAGACTTTCTATGAACAATGTGACAAAGAGCCACTTAACCCGGCCTTTTAGTCCTCCGCTTTTGCCAAATCGATCACCAAAGAAGCCTCCAAGTGAGCGGGCAAATAAATTCATCAAACCAAAAAGTCCGGCGATGAGTCCTGCTGTTTGAATATTCATATCGAAGTAGTCAATAAAATACAGCGCGGCCTTAGAATTGACGATAAGTTCCACACCAAAGCACGCGCCATAGATTAGAAACAGTAACCAAACCTTGTGGTCCTTTAGGACCTTGCCAATGCTGTCTTTTGATTTATTCTCTTTCTTTTTACTGTCCAGGCTCTTGTAGTTTCCTGCTGGAGTGTCTTGAGTGAAGTAGTAGTAGACGATCCCCATGATGAAAAGCATGATCCCCGGTCCAATCATGGAAAGTCTCCAGGCCAGAAATTCTGAACCTGTATATGCGACAACTGCAGCAAAGATCAGTGGCATCACCTGCTGTGTCACGCCACCACCCAGGTTTCCCCAGCCGGCAGTAGTGGCATTGGCGGTTCCAACTATATTGGGAGCGAACATCACTGAGGTATGAAACTGTGTGATGACAAAACCTGCGCCTATTGCTCCGATAAACATACGCGCGATAAGAAATTGCTCATAATTTTGGACCATTCCGATCATAATGACCGGAATGGAGCCAAGGATTAGCAACCAGGTATAGGTTATTCGAGGGCCTATCCGGTCGCACAACCAACCTATTATCAGTCGCATGAAAACAGTAGAAGCCACAGCGATCATGTTGGTGTTGACTATCTGATCGGTGGTGATGCCCAGGTCTTCCCGGACAATGGCGAGCATCGGAGCGATCCCGAACCAGCCGAAAAAACAAAGGAAAAAAGCCATCCATGTCAGGTGAAAAACCCGCATGTTGATGGATTTGAGGTTGAAAAGTTCAATCTTTTTGGCTCTGCCGTTTTTACTTGTTTCCATACTAAGTTTGATTACGTAGTTCTGAAGAAGTTCAAAACTACGTAAATACTTAGATAAAAGTAAGTAATACTACGTAATTAATTACGTAAGTAGTACGGGTTGAGATTAAAAGGTCATAGAGCATCTTACCTGCCAGGAAATATTATCAGCTTAGCGGTGGTCATATAGGGATTTCTTTTAGCAGGGTTGGCTCAAAATAGGAAGAGAGGCATTTCTAAATGACTGATAATTCCATCATATTTGTTATAAACTCTCTGACTATGAATGCCTTACCAATGTTATGCCGTCTCCGATTTTTACCGGTTTTAATAATTGTAGTTGCGACCATTTCATTTATTAGTTGTAAGGATCGTGAGGAGCATGGATTTCGACAAGAGCGGTTGCCAGCGCAGTTTCTTGATATTGGTGTGGGTAGAAATGACGGTATTAATCGTGCGTATGGAATTATTTTGTCTAGTCCATTTGAGGTGTCAGGAATTCTGGAGTATACATATAAAGAAAGTAGGTGGGAGCAGACCGGTTCTGTTACCAACACTCCAGCAGGCTGGGCATGGCTCGATGACCTTAAATCTGATGGGAAACGACATGTGATTGCTCTTGGGCTCAAATACAAGGAAGGCACCTACAACATAGCGCATCAGTACTTTACGGAATTGACTTTTGATGAAGGCGAATGGAAGCATGATACAATTTATTCCTCTGACTTAGAGGTAACCGTTGGTGGTTTTGTGTCTGGAAAATTTTCCAATGAGGACAGGAGAAGTCTGATTATACAGGAATTAGATTTTGATGAGGAGCGAATTATTGAGGTTTTTTATACTGGTTCGGAGTGGAATACCCGGTTGATCGATATTCCTGATCATGAAGACCCGGTTGTTGCCATGGATGCAGGTGATGTTCGTGGAGAGAACAGAGACAATATTTACATGTCTTCTCGGTCTGGAAAACTATATGAATTTGCCTATAATGGGGAGTGGAGTAAGACTGAAATGCCGCGCATCTTTCCGGGTGAAGCCGAAACTTCATATGCTTATTCATTCTTACTACGGGCTATAGAAGCGTCTGGTTCCCTTTATGTGATGGGAGTGGAAGACTTCTATGAGTACTATTATGAAAATGGGAATTGGTCGCGAGTGGTTATTTCATCCGAAGTTACTGGGCCATTTGAGATTGAGTATGGTGATGTGAGAAATGATGGGGTAAATCGTATTTACCTACCGGCTATTTTTGGAACCATTTATGAAATCACTCCTGGCAGTAGAGCTGGAAAGGTAGACAAGTATCGATTAAGTGGGTCTGATGCAGTCCTGAACATCTTAATAGCGAATGGTCACAATGATGGAGCTAATCAGATTTATGCCTTTCAGGGATGGACAGATAACCTGGAGCTTACCTATCGCTAGAATAGCATATCCTTTATGGTATAATCGGTAAGTATTGAGTAGTGTGCAGCCTAAAGGGTATAGAGATGCGAAAACACGATTGGCAACATTGGTAAAAGAGAAAAGAAAATAATTTGGATGTGAATTGGGGCGCAGTAACCAGAGATGAGGAAAGCTAAAGTGCTACATCAAGACGATTGTGCTGGAACGCTGACAGAAGCTATTTGTGTTAACGGGTTTATTCCGTTATTTTGAAGGAATAATAAGTATATCCGGCCGGATTGCAAATTTTGAAGCCTAGGTATAGAGTAGCTGAAATAGGTTATGTGCAACAGTGGTTGCGCAATAACGAATGTTAGGGTTAATCTATGAATCACTTTAGACTTCTTTGTATTTTGGTTTTGTTAGTGTCATGCAACCAAAGCAGCTCCTTAAGAACACAACTTGAAGGAAACTGGTCATATGAACCTTCCACGGCATTTGGAGACACTGTTTCATGGTCAACAGAAGACTTCTTTACTGAACCTAATAGAACAATTGTTATAAGGAAACTTGATTCTGGATATTATAGGTTTATTAGCCAGGATTCAATTTTAACAACTGTCGAACCATATCCAGGAGTGTCAGTAATCCAATTTAGATTCAATACGGATTCAACTGGTCATACTTATTATTATTCACTCGATTCAACTAATCAACCGCTCAACAAATTACAAATTCCTCCTGATGCCATCCCTTTTAAAATAAACAATATTTCAACTTATGGCGCAACGCTAACTGAAACATTTGATGACTCTGCCAACTTTAAAACTGAATTGAGAATTGAAGGGTCTAACCTAAAATTCATTTCGGCTGATGGAACAGAATTAATCACCAATAGACTGAAAAACCCTAACAAGCGCTAGCACGAATGCGCCAACTGCCACTTTACATACTTCAGTACGAACTTCACCATGAATCTGCCACTGAGAAAAGGCGGAGCATTCTACCGAGTGCAGCTAGCAGGAGTTTTATCTTTCCAAACGCAGTGCCATTTACAACCGTTGTGAGCATCGGCAGATTTCACTAAATTGTGCGCTTTAATAAGCTGTGGCATACAACCGATAGTTGGTCGATATACTGGTAATTGCACTCCGATCTAATGAAACTTTCAACTTTATCTAGTTTACTAAATTTATTACTTCTAACGATGCTAATTACGAACTGCAACTCATCTATGAACAACCAACGCTTTATGGACGAACTATCGCATAAACAAAATTTAGCTAGTCAAACTCAGATGACTCCCCAAACTATGAGTCAACTTAGAGAACACGGGGTAACGGATTCTTCAGAACTAAGATTGGAGTTCTTTTTTTATACGGATGAACAAAGTAAGGCAGACGACTTATTAACAGCGGTAAAGAGTTTGGAATACAGTGCTGAGGCTGGACTTTCAGCTGGAGATGATGGCCTCTATCTCGTAACTGGTTGGACAACCAAAATCAAAATGTCAACTGAAGAAGTTTTGAACTGGACTAAATCCATGTGTAAACTTGGTTACGAACATGATTGCGAATTTGATGGGTGGGGAACGAACCCAAAGCAACCTTAAAAAACAGATAAAAGGTTGTAACAGACTATTGCGCATGGGCCTACTAAGTCATCTGCAAAGTGTCTGCTAAACATCCCGCTTATCTCCCCCCTCAGAGTCACTCGCAGAGGACTCTGAGGTAAGAAGAATTCAATACAAACATAAAAAAGCTGCCGGCAATACTGCCAACAGCTCCTACTGAGTTTGATTCGATTTCTTTTAATGATTTCCATCCTCTCAAAGTCACTCATAGAGGACTCTGAGTCTAAGAAAATTTCTTTTAGTGATTCAGAAAATTGAGCAAATACGCCCGGTAATCGTAGTAATCCGGATGCTCCAGTACTTCCTTGCGATTCCTTGGTCGCTCGAAAGGGATCTCCAGCTCATCGCCAATCTTCGCATAAGGCCCACTGGTCATCATGATCACCCGATCGGCCAGAAAAATGGATTCATCCACATCGTGGGTGATTGCCACAGCCGTAATTTTTTCCTTTTGCCAGATCTCTAGCAGTACATCCTGAAGTTCTCCTCTCGTGAGTGAGTCCAGCATCCCAAAGGGTTCGTCGAGGAGTAGTACTTTAGGCTTCAGGGCAAATGCTCTGGCGATTCCCACCCGCTGCTGCATACCCTGTGATAAGTCCGTGGCTCTTTTATGAAAGTCATTTCCAAGCCCAACTTTGTCCAGATAGTATTTGCAGATTTCTTCTTTTTCTGCTCGGGATGCACTGGGGAATACTTGCTTTACCCCAATCATCACATTTTGCAAGGCAGTGAGCCATGGAAGCAAACTGGGTGACTGAAAAACCACCGCCCGGTCTGGACCTGCCTCGCGTACGGGATCTTTATCCACGATAATTTGCCCACCGCTGATTTCATTGAGACCCGCGATCATGGTAAGCAAGGTTGATTTACCACAACCCGAGTGGCCGATGATCGAGACAAACTCACTTTCCTTAATCGAAAGTTGCAGATCGTCCAGTACCACATAATCGCCCGTTGGCGTGGGATATACTTTTTTTAAGTCCTGGCAGACCAGCATGTCTGGCCGAGCAACCGGCTCTGGCATGGTGGGAACTGCTTGAAGTTGTGTTTGCATGGTGTTGAGTTCTTAGTGCTTTAAGGAATTGATTTTGAATGCTGGCTCTGGCATGTAGCGATTTAGAAATACTTTACTTTCTGCTTTTTCCGGCCCAGGCGTATGCGACCAGGCATGGTTGGTTTCAGGTCCGGCAAAATGTATTTCTGGTCACTCACCTGTCTTCTGGTGGACCCCACTTCTATCAGGTACTCCAGAATCTCGTTGCGTAAGCGCTTATACTGCTCGTCTTTGTTGATGTTGGTCACATCTCTGGGCCGCTCAAACGGCACATTGAATTCTGGTCCGAGTGTGGCATTCGGGCCTGGCGTGAGTGGAATGATGCGGTCTGCCATCAAGATGCCTTCATCCACGTCGTTGGTGATGAGCACGGCAGTTTTCTTGTTCTGACTCCAGATCTTGATGATTTCTTCCTGTAGTGACCCACGCGTCAGAGCATCCAGTGCGCTTAGTGGCTCATCCATCAGGAGCATCTCCGGGTTCATGGCCAGTGCTCTGGCTACAGATACCCGCTGGCGCATGCCTCCCGATAGTTCAGATGGTTTTTTATCCCGGGCGGGTGTGAGGTTCACCATTTCGATGTATTTCAAAATGTGTGCCTCCTTCTCTGATCGAGACATTTTTGGGAACACTTCATCCACGGCGAGTTTTACATTGCTGTAAACAGACAGCCAGGGTAGTAATGAATAGTTCTGAAAAATCACTCCTCTATCCGGGCCCGGCCCAACAATCGGATTTCCTTTTAAGAGTACCTCTCCCTGGTCGGGAAAATGTAGTCCGTTGATTAGGTTGATGAGGGTGGTTTTACCGCTACCCGAAAACCCAACGATTGCTAAAAACTCTCCTTCATTAACGCTTAGATTGATGTCTGTAAGCACGTCGATCTTGTTAGACCCCACGCCGAAGGATTTTGAAACATTGTTTAATTCCAGTATTGCCATTATGCCATTCCTTTATTGAAACTCATCATATTTTGTACACTCAGCATGATTCTGTCAAGCAGAAATCCGATAAGCCCGATGACGAACATGGCCACAATGATTTTGGCATTGGAGTCATTCGCACCGTTTTGGAATTCTTCCCATACAAATGACCCAAGACCCGGGCTTTGTGCCAGTAGTTCGATGGCGATCAACACCATCCAGGCCACAGAGACTGTAATGCGTAATCCAGTGAAAATCAATGGTAAAGAGGCTGGAAGAATGATTTTGAAGATGTTTTGTCCAATATTGAGTTTCAATACTTTGGCCACATTGATGAAATCTTTGTCTACAGTGCTCACGCCCATGCTGGTGTTGACCAATGTTGCCCACATGGCACATAGTCCCACACTGATGAAGGAAATAATGAATGATTTGTCGAGACTAGGATCGGTGATGACTGTTTTCACAATCATAAAGACGAGCAACAGCCAGACTACCGGAGAAACCGGTTTTAAAATCTGAATGAGCCAGTTGAATGACGTTCTTAACGATGGACTCAAACCAATGATAATCCCGATAGGTACGGCGATAAACATGGCCAGGAGACATCCGGCAAAAACGGTTTTCAGGCTCGTGCCAATCTGGTCTAGAAATGAAGGTCTTCCCGTGTAGGTAATGGGATCCAGTCCCTGTGCCTCGCGTTGTTCGTTGGTTTCAGAAACGCGCTCTTTGAAGTCGTCTTTCTTTTCGCTGATGCTCTGATGATCTTGACACAATGCCTGGAATGCGCCATAGACTTGCGCTGGTGATGGCAGTGTGTTGGGCTGGCAGGAGATATCGCCAGATTCGATGCATTCCTGCATGGCAATGGCGGCTTCTTCCCCTTGTTCTTCACGTGCTTTTTCTATTCGGGCATCTGCTTCACTGTTGTAAAGCGCCATGGCGCCTGCGTGCCAGATAGCAATGAATACAAAAATGGAAAGTAAAGGCAATAGCGCCCGAGTGAAGAAGATTTTACCGTTTTTGGCAGGCTCTTCACCGCTAAATATTCGGATCAAAGGCTCCAGGAAGCCGAGCCCGAACATCTTTAATGTTTTGATTGATTTGTCCTTCATGACGTTGGTATTTTATGAAGCTATAAATATTTTGGAATGAAGTTGGTGCGAGGGCTGGGCGAGCCAAACCCTCAGACACCAACGTCTATTTTTTGAGATTGAAATTGTCAAGTCTTGATCCCTGTTTTTTTGGTCATGCTGAACTTGTTTCAGCATCTTCGTTTGAGACTTGACAGTCCTACAAACTCTCGTCCTTATTGCCAATTTCGAAGCTGTTGACATACCCAATCGGGTCTTTTCCATCATAGGTGGTGCCATCAATAAAGTCACTCGAAGGAGTCTTGTACCCATCTGTTTCAGGAATATCAGAAGTTGGAATCTTGCCTTCTTCAGCTAGCATATCAGCAGCCTGTTTCCAGATATCCGGACGATAGATGTCCTTGATGGTGCTGTGGTACCAGTCGGCTGGCTTGCTTTCCGGGATTTGACCCCATCTTCTCATTTGAGTCAGGAACCAGATGCCATCTGAATAGAATGGGTACGTGGCGTTGTAGCGATAGAAAACGTTAAAGTCAGGCATTTCTCGTTTGTCACCCTTCTCAAATTCAAAGGTTCCTGTCATGGAGTTGGCGATAACGATCGAATCCGCTCCCACATACTGCGGCATGGAAAGAATGCCAACTGCTTCTGGTCTGTTACCTGGGGTGTCCAACCATTTGGCGGCCCTGATCAGTGCTTTGGTTACAGCAATGGCGGTGTTCGGGTTTTCGTCTACGAACTTCTTAGTCATCACAAAGACTTTTTCCGGGTTGTTTTTCCAGATGTCGTAGTTGGTTGTTACGGGTACTCCGATTCCTTTAAAAACGGCTTGCTGGTTCCATGGCTCACCCACACAGTATCCAAAGATGGTTCCGGCTTCCAGTGTGGCGGGCATCTGTGGTGGAGGAGTTACGGATAGCAACACATCTGCGTCTACCTGGCCCTGGATATTTTCGGCAGTATAAAAGCCCGGATTGATTCCGGCTGCTGCCAACCAGTAGCGAATCTCGTAGTTGTGTGTGGACACTGGAAATACCATGCCCATTTTGAATGGACGTCCGGCGTTTTTAAAGTCTTTCACGACTGGAGCCAGGGCATCTGCTTTTATTGGATGTATGGGTTTGCCCTCAGCATCTTGTGGAACATTCGGTTTCATTGCAGACCAAACTTCATTCGATACGGTAATTCCATTGCCATTTAAATCCATTGAAAATGGCGTCACCAATTCGGCTTGACGGCCAAATCCGGCTCCTGCTGCAATCGGCTGACCGGCCAACATGTGGGACCCGTCCAGCTGTCCGTCGATGACTCTATCGAGAACATTTTTCCAGTTGGATTGCGCTTCAATCGTTACGTAAAGACCTTCATCCTCAAAGTAACCAAGCTCTTTGGCGATGGCCAGTGGAGCCATGTCGGTTAATTTGATGAAACCAAATGTAAGCTGTGGCTTCTCAATCATCAGCTTGGAGGAGGATTCTTTTGATTCCTCCAAATCGGCTGTTTTGTTTTTTGCTGTGCCACCTGTACATGCTGTCCAGATGATCGCCATTGCGGCAAGTATAAATGTGCTTTTGACTAATCTCATGTTTGATAAATTTTATGTGTTATCAGATTATTTCGATGTAAACAGGGTAGGCTTGAAGGTAATCATGGTCCATGCCCAGCATTGGAGTGCGCTTTTGTCTCCGCCTCGGAGGGCCTCCATGGTGTCTGTGGCAAACATCTGAGAGTATCCCAGATTCCAAACCACCCCGCCTTTGAGTTTTTTAGCGAATACCAGGTCCACTTCCGTACCCATCGTTTTGCTTAGTTCATTTCCTTCGTTATCCAGCTGTGTAGAACCTGTCAGGAATTCGTGTGCGTGTACTTTGAAGGCACCTCCGGCTACTTTAAAATTTGTTTTGAGGTAAATGTCCGTCACACCTACTGCACCATTGGCTGGTCCCACATAGAAGTAATCCATGAAGCCATTGTGTGCGTGGTTGGTCCCAAAGTCAGGGCTGAATGCTGTGATATCAGACGATGTATCTCCATCATCTTTTCCTGACACATATTCAACTCCTAAAGTCAATGGTGTAACGGAGGTCGTAAACGTGGCATTGATTCCTGCCAGCATTGCGCTCACGTTGTTTTTGGATAGTTCTCCAGTTTGGTAGTAAAAGTCTCCAGCGAGTTTGATGCCGCCTATTTTCTTCGAAGCAACAACTCCGAATGTTTGCTTAAACGAGACGGTGGTGTCTGCATTTTGGTAACCGGCATTGAAAGCGAGTAAGGATAGTGAGCCTTCGTTCAGTTGCTGGTTAAACCAGGCATACTGGAACGTTTTGTAGTTACCTCCAACACTGTAGTAGCCAGCTCCCGGAGATTGCAGAAATCCTTGTTCTGGCACATCGTCATCCTGATTGTATGCCAGGCCGAAGTGCAATTTGCTTTTCTGTGTTTCATATAAAAAAAGCAACGCATCGTGTCTTCTTCCTTGCTGTGCCCACTCCAGGCCACCAAGAAATCGCTGATTGTCATAGCTGATGATCTGGCGACCTACTTTTACTGAGAGTGCATTGGTGAAGTAGTACTGACCCCAGGCTTCGCTGATGAAAGTTTTGCCATACTCTTCTTTGAAAATCTGTGGTGTTTCTCCCCAGATGCGGATGTCTTGAAAGGCTACCTGGAATTTGAATGATGAGTCAGCATAATTCAGGTATAACCGCGAACGCTGTTCGGTAAAAAATGAAGCGTTTTTTGCTTCCTCTGTCAATGTCTTGAATCCATTTCGAAATTCTGTCCGTGGACGAACTTCGGCAGAAATCGATACTTGTGCCTGCACCCCATATCCAAGGGCCATGATCAACACAGTTAGGTAAGTAAATTTTTTCATGGTCTGTATTCGTTTAGCTTTAGTCCCTACGTCAATAAATAAGTAGTATTACGTAGATATTTGCAAACCTAGAGCCTTGTACGTAGACTATTTATGTGTGGCTGGTAGCTTAAAACGATCTTTTAATTCATAAAAAAACCTGCGAAAAGGCAGGTTATGTGATTTAGTGTTTTGGAGGTCAGTGTGTTAGCTGTCCAGGAAGTAATTGTGTTCAGAAATTTCTTTTCTAAGTAATTCTACGTTTTTTATACCGATTCGCTTACCTGTAGTTTCTATTAGCCCATCCTTTCTAAGTGATGACAAGGTTCTGATGACCTGCTCTTCTGTGGTGCCCGCAAAGTCCGATATTTCCTTTCTGGATAGTTGCAGGTTTAGCAGGTCGTGTGTGCGACCAAATTTGCGGTTGATGTAGAGTAATGCATCGATGACTTTTTCCCGAACAGTCATCTGTGCAAACTTCTTCACCTTGGTTTCACTACGGTTGAGCTCTTCGGCATAAAAGGTCATGAGCTCGTAGGTAAGCGTAGGCACCTCCATTAACATTTCTTTCAGTGTATCTGTGGAGAAATTGCATAAAACCGTGTTTTCAAGTGCTACAGCGTTTATTTGATAGGTCTGTCCAGCACCGAATCCTCTATGTCCGATCGTCTCACCATTTCCTGTAAACCGAACGATTTGCTCCTTGCCATTCAGTCCGGTTTTGGCTACTTTGACTTTTCCATTTTGTACGAAATAGAGCCCATGAACAGGCGCACCTTCTATGATAAAATTCTGTCCTTTTTTGCAGCGAAGTGTCGCCTTTCTTTGGATGAAAGATCGGAGCTTTTCCTGCCGGCAATTCTTTTTGATGATGCACTGATGGTTTTCACAGCTAAAGCAATCCATGGCTTTTGTGATTAGTGAACATCAAAAATACGTAAAAATACGTATTTAAAAGCAATGAAATACGTAATAATACTTGAGATATACTACTTTTGATCCTGTAAAAGTGTGAATGGAACGTGTGGTTGGCTTGAGCGGACCCCTAAAAGGGTTCGCTTTTTCTTATTTGTACAAGTTGGAATGCTTCTTAATAATGTCAATAGTCTCCTTATCTGTATCATATACTGAGTACCAACCTTGAAGCTCATGTGCCGGATCGCCAATGAGCTCATCGCCGATTTGCCATAAAGTACCAGGGTTTGCTGGCCGACCTTCACCGCCCCATGACCAGAAATTACACCCTTGAAGAATACTGCCGTTTGTTGCTTTCTCAGAAACATAACCAAACACCAAATTGTAAAAATCATTTCTAATAGAGGTGGCGCTTTCAGTTTGGAAATTTCCTTGATCACGTGGAACCCCAAACTCTTCCAAGGCCAGTGGTTTACCCAGCTTTTCAGCTTTTTTAACTTGCCCATCCAAATAATTGAGCGCTTTGGTCTTAGCTCTATCATATGTGGAAGGATCTTGAGGGTCATACCATCCCCAGTTCTGAATCCATAAGTGCGTGGTAGCGTAATCTATATGTCTGGTCTTGGAATCCTTGTGTAGATCGGTTCCAGATAGTTTGGTAGACGTGTCTCCTTCTGCACCGATGGATACCAAATGATTTGTGTCTATGGCTTGAATCAGCTTGGCAGATTTACGAATCCACCGACGATACTGCCTTTTGTGGTTGTACCCGCGAGGTTCGTTTGCAAGCTGCCACGACATGATCGTTGGGTCGTCTTTATAGGAAATTCCAGAGATACTATTTTGGCGATTGATGATAAATCGAAGAAAGTTGTGATACAGTGTTATGGCTTTCTTGTTGGTGTAGAATGACTCAGAAAAAGTAATAAAATCATCCCAGGACGTGCCATTTTCAATGTCAGGATATGGAATGGTGGTTTGATTAGCCCAAGCAATGTATTGTGGAAACCCGCCGCTCCACATCCAGAAATTACCGAGGCAAACCACTGCTTTCATGTCTCGCTTGCTCATCTCCACCAGCAAGAAATCAAGACCTTCAAGAAGCTGTTCGTTGTATTGGCCGGGAGCTGTTTGTAAGATGGGTTTATTTTGATAAGGACTATTTTCAGGGCCCTCGCTGGCAGCCATGATTCTAAGGTTTGTGAGTCCCACCTCTTGTAATTGGTCAAGCTCACTTTGAAGACGCAGGCGATCTTCATTATTGCCTCCACCGATGTTCATCCCATACCACAAGTTGGTGCCGATGAATCGGTAGGGCTTGCCGTCTAATACGAATTGCTGCTTTTCTATTTTGACAAAATCACTTTGTCCAAATGCGGTGAAAAAGAGAAGGCTTGTGAGCCAATAAAGGCAGGTTTTTGTGGTTATAGCACTCATGTTTGCATTGGTCGTTAGTACCATAAAAGTACAGTCTCTAAACCAGTAGCAAGGGTATGAATCTGTTAGATCAACAGGCTAAAATGTATAGCTGATTGCGGGTTCGAAATCGCCTAGCCATGATTAGACTATTTGTTCCCGTTCCACTTTTTTGAGGAGTTCAGTGATGTTGTTCACCTCCAGCTTTTTCATGATATTGAAGCGATGTGTTTCGATGGTCCGGACACTTTTATCCAGATGCTCGGCAATCTCTTTATTGGAGACACCATCATAGATCAATTTCAGGATCTGCTTCTCACGTTTGGTCAGTCCATAGTCCTGAGCAACCAATGTTTCAGTAGCTACTTCGGCATTAGGATTGGGGTTTCCACCACCTAAAAAAGAGTTGACAATCGTAGTAGAAATATCTCCGCTGAAGTATTTCTGTCCACTGTTTACCAGCTTTACTGCTTTGTTGAACTCTGTCTTGTTGGTGTCTTTCAGTAGGTAACCATCAGCGCCAAACTGCATGGATTTTAGTACATACTCTGAGTCATCGTGCATGGTCAGCATGACTATTTTTACGGAAGGATCGTCCTGTTTTAGTTTTTGGGTGACCTCCAGGCCGGTAAGGAGCGGCATGCGAATGTCTACCACCAATACGTCAGGAGCCTCTTCTGCCATTTTATCCAATGTTTCCTGGCCATCGGAGGCTTCCCAAATCACATCGATTTCAGGATCATCTTCCAGCACCATTTTGATGCCATATCGTACGATTTCGTGATCGTCTGCTAGTGCTACTTTAATCATTTTTGTCAAGGGATAATGTGATATATATCTGAGTTCCTTTTCCGACTTCCGTGTCCATTTTAAAATTTCCACCAATATAAGAAGTTCTTTCTCTCATATTAAAAATACCGTGACCAGCTTTTTCGAAATGACCACTTCGCTCCACCCGGCCCATATCAAACCCTTTGCCATCATCCTGTACGGTAATGTTTAGGTTATTGATCGTGTGAGAAATGCTGACTGTAATGTGTGAGGCTTTGGCATACTTGATGGCATTGTTTACAGCTTCCTGAATGATTCGGTAAAGATTCGTTTCGATATTGCTCTCCAGTCGGTTAATGAATTTGGTTTCGTTGACGAACTTGATCTCTGGTTTGGTTACTGCATTAATTTCTTCACAGAATTTGTTCAGGGCCGGAATCAGGCCGAAATCGTCCAGGCTACTAGGTGTGAGGTTAAATGAAACCCTACGTACTTCCTGAATGATCGATTTCATAAGATCTTTTGCGTCGTTGAGGCGCATTTTCATGGGAGTGGAGGAGGGGGTAAATGATTCCAATGACAGCTTCATGGCAGATAGCATCTGCCCCACACCATCGTGAATTTCTCTCGATAGCCGCTTTCGCTCTTCTTCCTGACCTTCCAGAATAAGGGCCGAGCGGTATTGTTGCTCTTTTACGGATTTCTCGATACGCTCTTTATTTATTTCTCTGGATTTGAGCTTTGCTTCTTTGAGCTGCGTGGTATTTCTGGCAATCCATTTCACCTCTCCGGTATTCTGTACAGGAATGAGGTAGGTCTCTAGCCAACAGAAATCACCCGGCTCAGTAATTAATCGAATTTCACCAGACCAGTTTTTGCCTTCTTTGAGAAGTTTGAGAAGCCCATCTATAAAGTCCTGTCGGTAATCACTCGCTACCAGCAGTTGATCAAAAGTGGTGGGAGGCTCTTCCTCTTCATACTCCATCATTCGTAGAAACTGATTGGATAGGTGGTTAAATGAGCCGTCTTTTCGGATGCTGGCAAACAACGAAGGAGATTCTGGTTTTACATTGACAGCTTCCAGATCCTGATAATTTCTTCCAAGTTCTTCATACAGTTTAGACAGCTCTCGAGCCATGTTTTGAGAGGCCTTTTCGGAATCGGTCAGATGCTGAACAGTAGCACGAATGGTTTTTGCTAATGGCGCAAAAATGAAGAGTAACTCCAGCCCTATGATCAGCAGTGAGATCACGAAAAGGTAGAGTTCCTTGCGTTTTAGCTCGTGGACTTTTTCTTGAGCTTCATAATCGTATTGAAACACAATGCGGTCCATGCCCTCTAAAAAAGGGTCTTCATTGGCAAGAATAACTGCTACGTCATTAGCGATGGCTGACGGGTCGCTGGTGGAAAAAAGATGACGAGCTGATCCCAATATGGCCAGATAGTGAGGGTCTATTTCAGAAAACATTTTTCTGACCAGCGGAGATGGGTTTCTGGAAAGGCCGAGCTCAGCATCTCCTTTTTGGAGGCCTTCATGACTCTGCTGCCAGAGGTCAACAGCCCTCTTGAGTTCCGTGTAATTGCTGGCGCTATCACTCTGGGTTTGCTGAATCTGTAGTGCTACTTTACTGATTTTCTGACTGAGCATTCGCTGACGACCGGCTACATTAATGACACGGGCATCATCTTGCTGGCTCCTAATGGAGGTCTGGATCAGTAATTGACTAATGACAATGCTCAGTGCAATACCACCCAAAGCAGCAATGTAGAAAAGTCCTAAGCGTCTAAAACGTAATTTGGGCATGAGCGATGTGTACACCGATTTTGATGGAGCTACGTAAAAGTAAGTAATCCATTGGGTTTCTTACGGTATTGTGTACGTAGAATTACCCTAAACCTACGTAAACCACGCCCTCTTCCACTTTGATAGGGTAGGTGGCTAATGCGCATTCATGTCCATTAAGGTTAGCACCTGATTCCAGAGAAAAGGTCTTTTTATGAAACGGGCAAGCCACTTTGGGTTCTTCTCCTTCTGACCCCAACATTCCTCTGGATAGGATCATTTGCTTTTTGTGCGGGCAAAGATTTTGTGTAGCGTACCATTTCTTACGCCGTGAGAAGTTGAAAATGGCTATTTGCAACCCTTCGAACTCTACACACAATCCACCATCAGATGGGAATTGCTCTTCCTTACAGGCTTCGTACCATGTCTTTACCTGATTAGGTTCTATGGTTTTGTAATTGAGTGTTTGTTGGCTCATGTTTTTTCTTTTATTGACTAATCAATCCCAATCAGCTGGTTTTTTCATTTCGCGCATTGGCACAAATTGAAGTGTTGGATCATCTGCTTCACTGTTGGCGAAGTGTCTGAATTTTTGTTTCATATCTTCGTTTTCTACTGCCTCTCTCCATTCACAGTGGTATGCTGCGATGAGTGCTTGCATGTCTTTTTCCAATTCATCACCTAATCCCAGACAATCATTTACTACCACCTCACGCAGGTAGTCAATTCCCCCTTCCAGCTTGTTTAGCCATACAGAAGTTCTGTTTAGGGGCTCTGCAGTACGGATGTAAAACATAAGGAATCGGTCGAGGTATTTGATGGCTGTTTTTTCGTCTACATCACCAGCCAGTAGTTTGGCATGTTGCGGGTTAGCACCACCATTTCCGCAGACATAAAGGTTATAGCCGATCTCTGTAGCCATCAGACCAAAGTCCTTTCCCTGTGCTTCGGCACATTCACGTCTACAGCCGGAAACTCCACCTTTGAGTTTGTGCGGTGAGCGTAGGCCCTTGTACCGGTTTTCAATTTCGATAGCAAAACTTACGGAATCATGCAGGCCATATCGACACCAGGTGGACCCAACGCAGCTTTTCACTGTTCGTAAGGATTTTCCGTAGGCATGACCACTTTCGAAACCTGCATCAATAAGTTCACGCCAGATTTTTGGAAGATCGTTCAGCTTTGCGCCGAACAAATCGATACGCTGGCCTCCGGTTATTTTTGTATATAGATCGTATTTTTTGGCTACCTGCCCGATGACAATCAGTTTGTCGGGAGTAATCTCTCCGGCTGGCACTCTTGGTACTACGGAGTAGCTTCCACCTTTTTGAATATTCGCTAAAAATCGATCATTTGTATCTTGAATGGTGTCTTGCTTAAGGATAGGTTCATTCCAGATGCTGGCCATCAATGAAGCAACTGCAGGCTTACACGTCTCACACCCATCACCTCTACCATACTGATTGAGTAGGTCATTGAATGACTTCACTTCCTTTATTTTGATCAGGCTGTAGAGTTCCTGTCGTGTATAGTCAAAATGTGCGCAAAGCGTTTTCCGGACGCTTTGTCCCATGGACTTCAGTGTAGCGCTGACGATATCACCAACCATCGGTGAACATGCGCCACAACCTGTTCCTGCTTTGGTACATGTTCTGATTTCCTTGAGATCTGTAATACCATCGTCTTTTATGGCAGAGACAATAGCCGATTTGGTCACGTTTTCACAAGAACAAATTTGAGCACTGTCTGGAAGATCTGCTATGGAGTTACCACCACCGGCTCCACGTGCTCCCAGGATTAGGTCTTCAGGGTTGGGCGGAACTGCCATGCCATTTTGAGTGATTTGAAGGAGCATGCTATAATCCGCGCAATCTCCTACCAACACGCCTCCCAGTAATTTCTTTTTATCAGCGGATAAGTTGATGCGCTTGTAGACACCGGCACTCTTGTCCTCAAATGCGATGGGAATGGAGCCTTCTGATTGCCCCAATGCATCTCCGAAACTCCCCACATCCACACCGATCAATTTCAGTTTGGTGGACATATCAGCGCCAGAAAACTGCTTGGATTGATCGCCTGTAAGTTGGTCCACTACTGTCTCCGCCATGTCGTAGCCCGGAGCTACCAAGCCGTAAACCATCCCATTGTAATTGGCTGCTTCCCCTATGGCATAGATAGATGGATCGTTGGTTTGTAACTGGTCGTTGACCACAAATCCTCCTCTTGGCCCAGTCTCTAGACCACATGTTTTGGCCAGTTCATCTCGAGATACGATTCCGCAGCTAATAACTAACATGTCGGTTTCCAGACTGGTGCCATCAGAGAATTCTAATCGATCCAACTTTCCATTGCCATGGATTTCTTTCGTGTTTTTGTTTAAAAGGATTTCAATGCCAAGCGATTCAATTTTGCTTTTCAGCATATTGGAACCTGAGTCATCCAGTTGTCTTGGCATCAATCGCGGAGCAAACTCGATTACTTGTGCGTCCAGCTTCAGGTCTAAAAGTGCCTTGGCAGCTTCCAATCCAAGTAATCCACCACCAAGCACTGCTCCTCTTTTAGCGTGCTGCGCATAATCGATGATTTGTTCTAAGTCTTCAATAGTTCGGTAGACAAATACTCCTTTTTTATCTACTCCAGTAATAGGGGGGACCATGGCGCTGGAACCAGTTGCCAGAATGAGGTAATCGTAAGATTCCTTTTCTCCTGTATGTGTCTCAATCGCTCTGGACTCTCGGTCAATGTTGGTGACCAGCTGACCGGTTTTCAAGGTAATGTCATTTTCCTCATACCAACTTCTTGGAGCCATGTAGAGCTTCTCTGCGGATTGGTTTTCAAAGTACTCACTTAAATGGACCCGATCATAAGCTGGTATAGGCTCTTCTCCATATACCACCAGAGACACTTCATCTGCTTTGGCTTTGGCTCGGAGCTTTTCACAAAACTTGTAGCCAACCATTCCATTACCAATGACTATTACCTTTTTCATATGAGTAGCTTTATTTTTACGTAAAACTACGTAATAATACTTAATTATTAAAAATTAAATACGTAGTTTTACATAAATTAATTACGTATATGTCTACTCTTTACTTAATAGGTGCAGGACCAGGGGATCCAGATTTAATCACATTAAAAGCCATTAAGGCACTAAATAGGGCTCAGGTCGTATTGTATGATGCTTTAGCCAATCCTGCTTTACTGGAGCATTGCACGCCAGAATGCGAATTCGTTTACGTAGGAAAAAAACCCGGCATTCATCAGTACCAGCAGATTTACATCAACGACATGATCGTTGACAATGGAAAGAACTACGAACACGTGGTGCGTCTTAAGGGTGGCGATCCGTTTGTATTTGGTAGAGGTCATGAAGAGCTGGAGCATGCACGTGCTCATGGCATGGATGTCGAGGTAATTCCAGGAATAACCAGTGCGATCTCCGTACCTGCATTGAGTGAAATCCCATTAACCAGGAGAGGAATAAATGAAAGTTTCTGGGTGGTAACAGGCACCACCTCCAATTTTGAGTTGTCAAATGACGTGGCATTGGCTGCTCAGTCTTCTGCCACGGTGGTCATTCTCATGGGAATGAAACATCTCCCTAAAATTGTAGAACTGTTTGAAGAAAACCGAGGTGCTAATGAAGCCATTGGTATCATACAAAATGGCAGTAGAGATAACGAGCGATCTGTCCTGACTGAGCTACACGATGTAGTCCAAAAAGTAGAAGAGCATAAGCTTTCATCGCCAGCTATTATTGTAATAGGAGAGGTGGTCAGATTAGGTAAACAGAAGACTATAAACGAGCTGGTGAATCAATCCGTAGTGAGTTAATAGTCACGAGTTTCACTCACTTATTGAGTCTTAAAATTATTATTTTCAATATTCAATCGTTTTCATTTTCATATTCCCAAAAGAGGCTTCGTTAAATCGGGGTTAATTGTTGATTTCTTACTATTATAGGGTTTCGTTACAACAACTAAATCTACCCTAAATGGAAAGTGTACAACTCGGTTTTATTGATATCACCATTATCGTGGTGTATATCCTTGGGATAATATGGTATGGAATATCTAAAGGAAAGCAACAATCCTCCGAAGAATATTTTTTGGCTGGACGGGACATGACCTGGCCAGTAGTAGGTATCTCATTATTTGCTGCCAATATTGGAAGTAACACCCTTATCGGGCTGACCTCAGATGCCTACCAAACAAATACTGCGGTCTATAACTACGAGTGGATGGCTGCCGTGGTGTTGGTCTTCTTTTCCATTTTCTTCCTGCCATTCTATCTCCGATCCAAGGTGTATACCATGCCAGAGTTTTTGGAAAGAAGGTATGATGTTCGGTCCAGGTACTACTTTTCTTTTATCACCATTATAGGGAATGTCATCATCGATACAGCGTCTGGGTTGTATGCCGGAAACCTCATTCTCAAAATTATTTTCCCGGAAGTTTCGTCTACGTTCATCATTATTGGGTTGGCGTTGGCAGCAGCAGCATATACGATTCCGGGCGGGTTATCCTCGGTAGTACACACTGAAGTGATTCAGGCGGTGCTTCTGATTTTGGGATCAATGATTATTACCTACTTCTGTATTGTGGAAGTGGGCGGTTGGTCAGGAATGATGGCCGGATTGGACCAGTTAAATGGCACAGGTTATTTGGATAAGCCCGCTGATGAGGTATTTGATATGGCCGGGCCCGCCTCCAATAAGTCGTATATGCCGTGGACCGGACTGGTATTTGGAGTGCCGCTTTTAGGGTTTTACTTCTGGGCCAACAACCAGTTTATGGTGCAGCGTGTTCTTTCGGCTAAAGACTTGAACCATGGTCGCTGGGGAGCACTTTTCGCAGGTTTGATGAAAATACCGGTTATTTTTATTATGATTTTGCCTGGTGTTATTGCCATTGTTCTATTCTCCGATTTGGATATAAGTGGATTGAATTACGCCATTACCAATGAAGCCGGACAGTCGGTGATTTGTGATAATCTGGCCGATTGCCCAAACATGACCTATCCGGTGATGTTATATCAATTATTGCCGACAGGAATACTTGGTTTGGTGATCGCCGGACTACTAGCGGCAATGAGCAGTAGTATTTCTGCTACTTTGAACTCTGCCTCGACATTGATTACCATGGACTTTGTGAGCAAGCTCAAGCCTGATTTGACAAGCAAGCAATTGGTAAGAACAGGGCAAATAGCAACGGTGGCTTTAGTGTTACTCGCTGCATTCTGGACACAGTATATAGAGCAAATTTCCGATTCGCTTTGGGAATATCTGCAGTTGGTACTTGGTTTTATTGCTCCGCCTGTGGTGGCGGTATTCTTAATAGGCTTGTTCTCTAAGAGAGCTAATGGACATGGCGCCTTCTGGGCGCTGATGGCCGGGTTAGGGTTTTCGGTTTTTGTGATATTGGCGGGCATGTATGACTGGGCTCCAGCACTGACAGAGCTACATTATTTACACAAAGCGCCATTGTTGATGCTGTTCTGTATGGTGGTTCATGTGATCGTCAGTAGGCTGACACCAGCACCAAGTCAGGAAGTGGTCGATACATTGACATGGAACATTGGCCTGTTCAAAGCAGAGACAAAAGAACTGGAAGGCTTGCCATGGTATAAAAACTACCGGATTCTTGCTGTCATATTATTGGTTATTACGGCCGTCGTAGTAGGAATATTCTGGT
This sequence comes from Marinoscillum sp., assembly GCA_024305105.1. Lineage (GTDB taxonomy): Bacteria > Bacteroidota > Bacteroidia > Cytophagales > Cyclobacteriaceae > Marinoscillum. The sequence goes on along the minus strand of JAMWZA010000010.1, from coordinate 17,727 downwards.
AATTAAAAGACACAAATTATGGCTTACATAGTAGCACTTGATCAAGGAACCACGAGCTCCAGAGCCATTCTTTTTAATGAAAAAGGTGAGATTGTTGGAATCAAGCAAAAGGAGTTTACCCAATACTTCCCAAAATCTGGATGGGTAGAACATGATGCCGAGGAGATTTGGGCCACTCAGGCAGAGGTGCTCAGAGCGTTGTTGAATGATTTATCGGTAAATCCCAACGAGGTTACGGCCATTGGGATCACGAATCAGCGGGAAACCACGGTGGTATGGGATCGCAAAACAGGTGAGCCGGTTCATAGGGCAATTGTCTGGCAGGATAAACGGACCTCTGAATTTTGTGACGAGCTAAAATCAAAGGGCTTAGAGGAGATTGTCCGTTCAAAAACGGGATTGGTGATTGACTCCTATTTCTCAGGAACCAAGATCAAATGGATTTTGGATCATGTAGAAGGTGCCAGAGAAGACGCTGAGAAAGGTGATTTATGTTTTGGTACGATCGATTCGTGGTTGGTTTGGAAATTGACCAAAGGAGCTGTTCACACCACGGATTATACCAATGCTTCCCGTACCATGCTCTACAACATTGTGGAGAATAAATGGGACCAGGAACTTCTGGATATGCTAAGTGTCCCAGCCTCCATGTTGCCGGAAGCGCATCCATCAGCGCATCATTTTGGCGATTTTGAATACAAAGGAGCGAAGATTCCGATCATGGGCATTGCGGGAGATCAGCAGTCGGCACTCTTCGGACAAGCCTGTTTTGAACCTGGGGAAGCTAAGAACACTTATGGGACAGGATGTTTCATGCTGATGAATACGGGCAACAAATGCCAACATTCAAAGCATGGATTGTTAACGACCATGGCTTGTAGCACAACAGGCGAGTTGACTTATGCACTGGAAGGGAGCATATTCATTGCAGGAGCGGCTATCCAGTGGCTGAGAGATGGGTTGCGTATTATTGATGACGCTGCTGACTCTGCTTATTTTGCGAGCAAAGTTGATACGAATGATGTTTTTCTTGTACCTGCTTTTGCAGGATTGGGAGCGCCATACTGGGATCAATATTCGAGAGGAGCCATTTTTGGTCTGACCAGAGATACCGGCAAAGATCACCTGATCAAAGCAGCATTGGAATCCATAGCATTTCAAACTCGGGATGTAAAATCAGCGATGGAGCAAGATTCGGGCATCAAGATTTCCAGCCTGATGGTGGACGGCGGTGCTACAGCCAACGACTATTTGATGCAATTCCAATCGGACATACTTGGTGTAGAGGTGGACAGACCAGCCATTACAGAGTCTACGGCATTAGGAGCAGCCTATTTGGCAGGGCTTAAAGCAGGCATTTGGACCCTTGATGAGATTAAGAAAGTGCGCCAGACGCAAAAAAAATTCACCCCTTCTATAGACGAAAGTCGTCGGGAGAAGTTATACAAAGGCTGGCAGGAAGCTGTGAAGCGAACATTTAACTGGACAAAGGAGATATGAATGCATTTGATGCGAATCAGCGTAAGAAATTAATTCAGCAGCTCGTTGAATCCCAATATGACCTGATCATCATTGGAGGCGGAATTACTGGAGCTGGTATAGCATTAGACGCCGCTTCCAGAGGGATAAAGACGGCCCTGGTGGAGAAGAATGATTTTGCCTCCGGAACCAGTAGTAAATCTACCAAATTGATTCACGGAGGTCTGCGGTATTTGAAGCAGTTTGAAATAGCTCTGGTACGGGAAGTTGGTCAGGAGCGAGCCGTTGTTCATCATTTAGCACCTCACCTGGTAAAATCAGAGAAGATGCTCTTGCCATTGATCAAGGATGGTACGTATGGCAAAATCCTCACCTCTGTGGGATTGATGGTGTACGATGTACTGGCTGGTGTGGAAAAAGTTGATCAACGTAAAATGCTCACACTCGATGAAACACTGGAGCAAGAGCCATTACTGGACCCGGACAAACTCGAAGGTGGCGGTATTTATGCGGAGTACCGTACCGACGATGCACGTCTCACTTTGGAGATAATGAAAACGGCTACTCGTATGGGTGCAGACATTATCAACTATGCAGAGGCGACAGACTTTATTTACGATGATCAAAACAAAGTTCGAGGCATTACCTGGAGAGACAACCTTACCGGAAAGGAATACAGTCTGAAAAGCACTTATACCATCAGTGCAGCAGGTCCATGGGTGGATGAAATCCGGGAGAAAAACCGTTCGCTTTATGGTAAGAAGCTCCATCCTACAAAGGGTGTACATATTGTAGTGCCGCATGAGAAATTTCCGGTAAAACAGTCAGTCTATTTTGATGTGCCAGATGGTCGGATGGTTTTCGCTATTCCGAGAGATCGGGTTACTTATATTGGCACGACGGATACTGATTATCATGGCGATATCAATGATGTTCGTACAGAAAAAGTCGACGTAGAATATCTGATTAACGGTGTTAAGCACATTTTCCCAGAGATTCAGTTGTCCATGGATGATGTGGAATCTAGTTGGGCAGGATTGCGACCACTGATCGAGGAGGAAGGGAAGTCCGCTTCTCAATTATCCAGAAAAGATGAAATTTTTGAATCCGAAAGTGGCTTGTTGTCAATAGCAGGTGGAAAGTTGACCGGCTATCGCAAAATGGCTGAACGGATCATTGATCTGCTGGGTAAGCGAATGAAGGAGGATAACGGGAAGAAAATTCCTGATTGTAAAACGGACAAAATTATGTTGGCCGGATCGGGGTTTAAGGATGGTCAGGACGTGACTAATTATGAGTCATACATTCGAGGTAGAGTTACCGAAATGGGACTTGACCCTTATTACGCAGAATACCTGGTGGGGAATTACGGGAAGCAAGTAGAGGAAATTTTCCAGATTTATAAGTCCAGAAAGGAACCAGATCCAGAAATACGTCTGGCTCTTTCTGAATTGGAGTTTACAGTACAAGAGGAAGCGGTTCATTCCATTATGGATTTTTTCGAAAGAAGAACGGGGCGTCTGTATTTCAATATCAATACGATTCCCAAATTAATTGAACCGATTTTTGATTATTTAAGTAAAAATTTTGGTTGGTCTGATGATCGCCGTAGGCACGAACAGGCATGGTTAGAGAAAAGCTTGAAAGTAGCTAGCCAGTTTGTTTAAAAAGTAATAGTATAAAGAAGTTATGACTGAAAAGTGGTGGAAGGAAGCTGTAGTGTACCAAGTATATCCACGAAGCTTCAATGATAGCAATGGGGATGGTATTGGAGACATACCAGGTATTATCGAAAAACTAGACCATATCAAAAGTTTGGGTGTAGATGTGATTTGGCTGAGCCCAGTCTACAAGTCGCCCAATGATGACAATGGATATGACATCAGTGATTATTACAGCATCATGGATGAATTTGGCACCATGCAGGACTTTGATGAGTTACTGCAAGGGATCCATGACCGGGGCATGAAATTGCTCATGGACCTGGTAGTCAATCATAGTTCAGACGAGCATGCATGGTTTCAACAGTCTAAATTGTCCAAAGACAACCCTAAAAGAGATTACTACATCTGGAAAAAGGGCAAAAACGGAGGTCCTCCGAACAATTGGCAGTCGTTTTTCAGTGGAAGTGCCTGGCAGTATGACGAGCATACGGACGAATATTATTTACACCTCTTTACGAAGAAGCAACCCGATCTAAACTGGGAAAACCCTGCGCTAAGGCAAGAGGTCTATAAGCTTATGAAGTTTTGGTTGGACAAGGGAGTGGATGGTTTCCGAATGGATGTGATTTCAGTTATCTCTAAAAGAAACTACGAGGATAGCCCTTACTCGGATTTCAATGATACCATCGCTCATGTGTATGCCAATGGCCCAAAAATTCATGACTACCTGAAAGAAATGTATCAGGAGGTTTTGTGCAAATATGATGCGATGACTGTCGGTGAAGGCCCTGGCATAGATCTTGAAAATGGGATCAAATATGTAGCTGAGTCTGAGAAGGAGCTGAATATGATTTTCCACTTTGGTCACATGTTTATCGATCATGGAAAAGGCGGCAGGTTTGATCCTAAACCTATTGATTTCATTGAATTCAAAAAGGTGTTTGCTGACTGGGATACCAAACTTAAAGATCAGGGCTGGGGGAGTATTTTCTTAGGCAATCACGATTTTCAGCGTATCGTGTCGCGGTTTGGAAATGATGGTGAATACTGGAATAAATCAGCCAAATTATTGTGCTTATTGCTAATGTCTATGCGCGGAACGCCATACGTTTACAATGGTGATGAGATTGGTATGACCAATGTGGCTTTCGGTCGTATTGACGACTATCGTGATGTCGAAATAATGAATGCCTATCAGGAATGGAAAGCTGAGGGTAAGGATTTAGATAAATTCCTGGAAAATGTCCACATCAATGGCCGTGACAATGCCCGAACACCGATACAGTGGAGTGATCAGAAAAATGGAGGGTTTACATCTGCTGAGCCCTGGATCAAGTTGAATCCGAACTATCCCCAGATCAATGTGCTTTCTCAGGAGCATGAGGCTGATTCTATTCTGAACTTTTACCGAAGGATGATTCAGGTCCGGAAGGATAACCCTTCGTTGTTTTACGCAGATTTTGAAGATTTGGATCCGTCTAGTGAGCAGATCTATTCATTCAAACGATGGGATGAGAGTAGTATTTATTTAGTTGTGTTAAATTTCTCTTCAGACAAAATCATTTACAATCTGGATTGTGCGGGCTATGATAAAGTAATTGGCAACTATGATACAGGGCTTAGTTATCAAAATGGGCAAATAACGTTGGAGCCCTGGGAGGCCGTCTTACTGAAAAAAGAACAGGCTTAATAATTCGGTAAACTGTTTATCATAAACAGAATGAAATCTTCTGGTTTATTTAGCGTTTTGCTAACTTGATAAAGTGAAGATCACCAATAAGGTAGTTTACCAGAACCTCGACAATTTATTTGAAGCCTCTCCCACGTTCGAGCTGAAAAACGAGGACAAATGGGTCATATTTAGTGACCTGCATATGGGAGATGGAGGTTCCACCGATGATTTTAAAACCAACTCAGATCTTTTTAAAACGACGCTTGAGCGCTACTATCTGGAAAAAGAACACTCGCTCATTCTAAATGGTGATGTGGAAGAAATGCAGCGGTTCAGTCTTAAGAAGATCATTAAGCAATGGGCTCCGATTTATAAGTTGTTTGACCGGTTTCGGGACGAAACCCGCCTGATCAAAACGATTGGTAATCATGATTTGGAGTTGGAATTGCTAAAGGAATTGCCATTCAAGTATGATTTAATGGAATCTTTCAAGTTTGATTATAAGGGCAATCACCTGTTCTTTTTTCATGGACACCAGGCTTCCAAAAAGTTCCAGAAACACAATGAGCTGATTGGGTTTACACTGAAGTATTTTGCCAACCCACTTGGAATCAAGAATTACTCAGTTGCTCATAGCAGTAAAAAGCAATACGCGATTGAAAAGCGCACCTATCATTACTCAGCTTATCGCAAAGTTGTCTCGATAATTGGGCATACGCATCGCCCCTTGTTTGAATCACTTCACAAAGTGGAGCGTCTCAAATTTAAGATTGAGCAGTTAATTCGCGATTACGCTTCAGATGTCAAGCACCGAACAGCGGAAATTATCTCTACTATTAAGATGCTTAAAAAGGACCTGAAGAAATACTACAAACAAAACCGGGATACGAATTATCAGAATTATGTCTACAATACCATTTTTCATATTCCGTGTTTGTTTAACTCAGGTTGTGTCATAGGAAAGCGCGGAATTACCTGCTTGGAGATTGAGGATGGAAAAATTCGATTGGTGCATTGGTTTGACGCGAGTCTGAACAAGAAGTATTTGCACAAAAGCGGATACAAACCAGAGAAATTGGAAGGGACGGATTACCACAGAATGGTGCTAAATGAAGAGACTTTAGACTACATTTTTACTCGAATCAAATTTCTGACCTGATGAAGCACCTATCCGCACTATTTCTCCTGTTACTTATAATAGGATGTACCAACAAGCCTAATCATATGAAGCCGTTTGACCTTCAGGGCCACCGAGGATGCCGGGGCCTTCTTCCAGAAAACACCATTCCTGCATTTATCAATGCCATAGATCTAGGTGTCACTACACTGGAAATGGATCTGGCCGTAACCCGTGACGATGAGCTCATCGTGTCACATGAGCCATACATTTCTGCAGAGATTTGTCTGGATTCCACTGGTTCAGGGATTTCTGATAGTGCTCAATATCAGTACAACATCTATCAAATGACCTACGAGGAGGTTCGTCTGTTTGATTGTGGCTCTAAACCACACCCAAGATTTCCAGACCAGCAAAAGATGACCGTCTCTAAACCCTTATTGGTAGATGTTGTGAAAGCGGTAAATGAACACCTGAATAAAAAGAGCATTCCGTCGATCAATTACAATATTGAAATTAAGAGCGTAGAGAAAGGCGATAGTATTTACCATCCTGTGCCTGCAGAATTTAGTGATTTAGTATACCAGTTGATAGACGGAATGATTGATTGGAAGTATGTCACCATCCAGTCTTTTGATTTCAGGATATTGCAGTATTTCAATGCCACCTATCCAGAGGTTAAACTAGCCTTGCTAATTGAGAATGATTTGCCCGTTAGACAAAATATGGATTCACTTGGGTTCAAGCCCGACATCTACAGTTGTTGGTTCAAATTGTTAGACAAGCAAGAGATATCCGAACTCCAATCAGAAGGAATTCAAGTGATACCCTGGACCGTTAATGAAGTATCAGACATGGAGCAGTTAGTTGACTGGGGAGTAGATGGCTTAATCACCGATTATCCGAATAGATATAATCAGTATTAAATTGTACTATTTCCTTTAATAGATGCGTTTGTCGACAGATATAGCCTAATCGTATATAAAAATTTTGACTTTTTGAGAGGCTTAGCTAACTTCTGCCAAGAATTAATCGCTTTTTAGCACGTGCCAAGAATTACCGCCATTTTATTCTTTGCCATTGCCCCTTTTTTTTTAGGAGCACAAGACCTTGATCAGCTTCAGGAAGAAATAGAAGATGCTATGTCCAAAAAGGAATGGAAGGAAGCGTCTGAGCAAATCGAGTACTGTCTCAATCACTATGACCTGGATGAATTAACAAGGGCTAGCCTTACACATAACCTGGGATTTTGTCTATTGGAACAGCAGGATTTCATTGGTTCCAAGTATTATTTGCAGAACGCGCTACAGTTTAAGTATAGCCTTCACAATGAAAAAAATGGAGACTATGCCAAAACTGCTCAGCTGCTGGGCGATTTATCCTTAAAAATTGGTCAGTTTGATAAAGCCAAGCGATACTTTCTGGAGGCACAGTTTCTTTACAATCAATTCCTTGGGGCTCGATCAGATGAAAACGTAGATGCGCTGGTTTCTTTAGGTCAGTATGCTGAGGTAGTGGGTGATTTCGAGGGAGCGCATATGTATTTTGATTCAGCCCTTGAGATCAGTAGGAGTATACATCATGCCCAGAGTCCAGAATTTGCCAACGTCAATAACCATATAGGCAGAGTCTATGTGAAAAATGGAGACCTTCAGAATGCTGAAAAGTTTCTTCTGCGGGCTAATGGAATTTACCATGATCTGGGAGAAGAGTATACCCTTGATTACATAGAATCCCTTGAGAATCTGGCGATTTTGTTTCAACACAAAGGCGACTTTGGTCAATCTGAAAAACTGTTACTAAGAATAGAGCGTGAGAAGCGCGAGTTATCGACTGTATCTGAAGAGCTACTGCTCGAAACGCTCAATGACCTGGGGATACTTTACCACGAATTGCGGGATTACACAAAGTCAAAAAAGTACTTTGAGGAAGTATATAAAATAAGTAAAAAGCATCTTGGAAAAGAACATCGGTACTATGCTACCGCTATCAATAACCTCGCAGCTATAGCCAAAGAAGAGGGCCAACTAGCAGCGGCAGAGCGCTTGCTATTGGAGGCCACGGATATTTTTGAGAGGATTTATGGAATGGACCACCCCAAATATGCCAATGCCCTCAATAACCTGGCTAGTGTAGAACGTGTGATGGGAGCCTATATCGCGGCTGAGTCTCATTATCAGGAAGTCTTAAAAATTGACAGAATCATCTACGGCGAAAATCATCCGGAGTATGCCACCGCACTGACTAATCTTGGTATACTTTATTCGGCAATGGAGCGTAACTCCAGTGCAGGTATTTGTTACAACCAGGCACTCGAAATTCGACGGAAAGCCCTGGGAGTCAATCACCCTGCTTACGCGAAATCATTGGAAAACCTCGGCATGTATTACTATGCGCTAAATCAGTTTCCAAAAGCCGAACAGTACTTACGTGAAGCCATTGACATTCAATTAAGCCAGATTCGGTCGATATTCCCAAGCTTCACACAGCAAGAGCGTGCACAATTTTATTCCATCATGAAGGCCGATATGGAGCGTTACTCTTTTGTGGCTAGCCAGATGTTAGATGAACAGCCAGAATTGATTCAAAATATTCTCAATTACCAGATCATCACAAAGGGAATCTTATTTTCATCATCGGAGAAGGTTCACAACATGATTTTGAACAGTACTGACGAACGACTAATTCGGGAGTACAATCGCTGGACTGATGCCACTTTGCGTCTGGCAGGCCTCTATCAGCTTGGCGAAGAAAGGTTGAGAAAATATGGAATTGACCTGAAAGAAGAAGAACAGGAAGTAGAGCGAATGGAGAAGTCTCTGATGTATCAATCAGAAGAATTTGCCAACCTTTTTGTCCCTGAGCAAATAGACTGGCGTGCTATTCGCAGGTCATTAAAAGAAGATCAGGTCCTTGTCGAAATTGTGCGTTTCCGTGAGTTTGCCAGTCAGCAAACAGATGAATCAGAAATCTTTGGCTTTACCGATAAAGTGCACTACCTCTACATCGTAGTAAAACCAGACACTTACACTAATCCGGAGTATGTGATAGTTGATAATGGAGCTGCTTTGGAGGTGAAGGGGTTTTCCATGTATAGCAATTCAGTTCAGTACCAGTTAGATCTCCGTGCCTCGTACATTAATTACTGGAAGGCGGTAGATGATCTTCTGGGAAGTCCAAAAAATGTTCTGGTTTCACCGGATGGAGTGTATTTTAGAATGAATCTTAACCTTCTGAAAACCTCGAAAAAGCACTTTTTGATTGATAAATACTTCACCTCTTATGTGACTAGTTCGAGAGATTTGTATGTGAACAGAAATGATTTGGTGAATGTAGGCCAAACAGCATTGCTTTTGGGTAACCCAACATTCGGAAAGGACCGTCAGCAAAAATTAGATCTGGTGAATTTGCCGGGAGCCGAAAAAGAGGTTCATGATATCGGAGATCAGCTAAGCCTGAGTGGCTGGGAGGTGAATGTTATGAAAAACGAACAAGCTACTGAGTCAAGGCTGAAAGCAACGTTCAACCCTTCAGTGCTGCACATTGCCACACATGGGTATTTTTCAGACTCAGACCCTGTTCTGTCAAGCGTCACTCCGGGCAATGACCCCATGTTTAAGTCAGGATTGTTTCTAACAGGCGCTCTAGACGCTTATAAAAACTACAGAGAGGGGATCTTTCAAGACTCCAATAATGACGGCATTCTTTCAGCATATGAAGCATCAAATCTTCATCTTCAAAAAACCCATTTGGTTGTTCTGTCAGCATGTGAGACGTCACTGGGTGATATCGAGTCAGGAGAAGGTGTGTATGGTCTCCAGCGGGCTATGATGGTTGCAGGTGCGAAAAATTTAATTACCAGTATGACCAAAGTGGACGACCAGGCAACTCAGGTCCTGATGGCTATTTTTTATGAAGAATATATCAAAACAGATAATGTAGCTCTCTCACTAGAAAGAGCCCAGCTCAAATTGCGTGAGAAGTTCCCAGACCCCAGGATTTGGGGGGCATTTTTACTTACAGGAACAGGTTTTTTATGAATTTTAAATCATCCATATTTTTGATCGTAATGTTGAGTGTGCCTCTTTTGGGGTTGACTCAGGATTTACCCAAGTCGCTAGTCTTTAGGGAAGGTGACAAACTGTTTGCCAGCAACCAGTATATAAAGGCCATGCGCTACTACAAAGATGTGCTGGATCAGGAGCCAGGCCATCTGGGTGCGTTGTTCCAAATGGGCGAGTGTTACCGACTCACATTTGATTATGAAAGTGCCTTGTATTACTATGAGCGTGTGGCAAAGGAAGCTGATAGTCGTTTTCCACTTGCTAAGTTTTTCTATGCGGAAATGCTGAAGCATGAAGGAGAGTTTAATCTCGCCTTGCAGGCCTTTGAGGAGTTTATGGATCACATGAAGGAAATTAAACTCCATGAAGATGAGCGTTATCGAAGGTATTACAAACAAGGCAAGATCGAAAAAGAAGGATGTCTCCTGGCGCTCAATGACCTAACCAATCCAAAGCCAGACCATGAATTTGAGCGGTGCAGTGATGATATCAATACCGAGTACATGGACTTTGCGGCATTCGCGTATGGAGAAAATGAAGAATACCTATGTCTGACTTCTTCACGATCCAATGGGCGAGGAAACCTAATTGATTATCGATTTGGCGAGTCTTTTGCTGATATATACAGGTATGAGAAAAAAGGGGATGGCTGGACTCCTTATTCTGGTTCAGATAAGTTGGAAAAAGTTATCAATACCAAATGGGGTGATGGATCGGGTTCATTTAATAGAGATGGAACACGATTTTACTACACCAACTGTAACGATGACCTGGGATCAATTTGTCACATTTTTGTCACCACCAAAACCAAGTCCGGTTGGAGTGATCCTTTAGCGTTGGGCGAGTCTATAAACATGGCTGGCTATGATTCCAGGCACCCAAATGTCACTCCAACTGGTGACACACTCTTCTTTGCCTCTAACAGGCCAGGGGGATATGGCGAGTATGATATTTGGATGTCGCTAAATGCAGGTGGTGACAATTGGAGTACTCCTGAAAACCTCGGCAACCAGATAAATACACCGTTTTTTGAGATTTCTCCCTTTTATGATGCCAATCAAAACGCGCTGTTTTTCTCATCAGATGGTCATAGAGGATTTGGCGGTTTTGATGTGTTTATGGCAAAAGGGATAACCTTTTTAGATCCAGAGATCTTCAATCCGGGTTCTCCGTTCAATACCAACAGGGACGAAGTATTCATGTTTCTAACCAAGACAAGAGGCTACCTCTCTTCCAACAGAGAAGGAGGTGCCGGGCGGTTGGATATCTATCAGTTTGCGATTAGAAATGAACAGGAAATCATCACGGAAATTTCCAATGATGAAGCCATTGCAGGTCGTCAGTCGTTGTTTTCGGATGACTATGACTTTGATTCAGATAAAGAGGAGGAGATCAAGGAAATCATTTCCAACATGCTGGCGGCCAAGATCATTGATGTCAACCTGATGATGACCGATGAGCTTTCAGAATTATACAAAAGTTTGAGCCTGGATGATAAGGAACGTATCAATCGAATCATATATGCCAGAGTGCGAAAATTGGATGAACACGATATTCGGGCACTAAGAATTGAAGATGAATTTTACTACCGTGATCTTGCCAGTTCGGACAAGCATCACATGGATAATTTGGTAATGAAGTACATCGAAGAAGATGAGCTTGCTTTGAGTGTTTCACTGGGTGATGAAGAACGGAAGTTTTATAATACCATGTCCATCGAAAAACGGGAACGTGTGGATAATTTATTAGCAACTAGAGTCAAACAGGCTGCAGAGATCAAGTACGAACCAAGGACGTATCAAGGTCTGGCTGTGAGTGACCAAAAGAAGGTAGATCAGCTGGCATATAGTTACTTCGAAACAAAAACGGAAGTAGAGAAACTGGCCATGAGTCCTACTATCGCATATTACTTGCAGCAGATAGATGATGACAAGAAGTCTTCAGTTTATCAATCAGTAAAGGAGAAGGTGATGATCATGTCAGATGATCCGAAGTATCAGCTAAAGGAAGATGACCGCATATTCTATCAGAACATGTCCACAGAACACCTTCAGTCATTGCGAAACATTGCCTCGGCATTTATTGTCTCTCATGTGGATAATCTGAATGTGAACCTGGACCCAAAAGATTTGAGTGTGTATCAACTGTACAGCTCCTCTCAGAAGGAACGATTAAACCGGATACTGGCGAAATTGATAAACAATACGATCAAGGCAGACATGTATTTCGCAGAGTTGAATTTGAGTACCGATCAGAAGGAACAGGTAAAGTCAATCAGTGCTGACGAAGTTTCCAGTTTTATCAGCAAAGGAGGGAACATTAACGAGGAGGGAGATAAGCTGCGAATAGAGCGATTTGTTATTGCTTCTGCTCCAATCTGGACTCCTAAAAAACCGAAGTATACTTCGCCGAAAATGACTGCCGAATTAGTAGTTAAAAACGAATCGCCCACAAGCATTAATGAAGAGGCCGTCATTGATCAGTCAGACATAAATGACCCTCCGAATCAGTCCAAAGACGATGGTGTGGAGCTTGGGAGTGAAACTATTTTAGCTGAATCTGAACCAATAGTTGAGGTTAAAAACGATCTACCAGAAAAATCTCAACAGAAGGAGCAGGTACAAAATGAATCGCTGGAGGAGGTAGCACCAATAGAGGAGTCAGTAGCAGCCGAGATTGCCCCTACAGTAGAGGAGGAACAAAAAATCACCACCATTTCTGAAGAGGATGTACAGTTCTATGTCAATTTAGATTCATCAAAACAAAAGTCTGTGGACCGGATCATCGCCATGGAGTATCTCAATGAAGAATATAGGAATCCTGAAATAAGGGCTCAGGACGATGCATTTTTGAAGTCTATTGGAGCGACTGAAAAGACCTACTTATCAGTGCTGGTGGCTGCACTGAGTAGTACGCCTGTAAGTGCACAGGAAGCTTCTATTACCAATGAGGCCTTTTCATATTACTCAGGTCTGGCGCCTTCTCTAAAGCAAAAGTGGAATCGGCTTGTTGCTCGTCAGGCACTTGTTCGGGACGGAAACAAATTCAGGATTACACCAGAGGATGCGAAGTTTAGAATGGCTATGAGCGAGGAGGATCGTTCATCGCTGAATAAACTCAAAGTGCAGCGATTTGAAAATCAACGAATACTAAGCGAAAATGTATTGGTGGAGCGGAATGACGATGTTGCCAGTGGTGTGAATTTCCAGGTAGCCAAATTTGAAAATCCAGACTACAATTACATTTCTGCCAATGGCAATCTATATGATAATGACTCTGGCAAGCCGAAGGCTAATATTGCAGTAGAAATAGTAGATGATAAAGGTAAAACGGTTGCTAAAACCATCACGAATAAAGAAGGGAAATTTGCATTTGAAGACATCCCAAAAGGAGAATATAAAATTGTTTCCGGAGATGGTTCAAACGCTTCTAGCTCGGGTATCGGTTCATCATTTTTTGTTAAAGACTTAAAAGTAAAGGGGTATGAGTCAGGACGGTATCAGCACTCAATTAACACAAATATCTATTTTGATTTTGATTCTTATCAACTGCGGCCCGAGGCACTTATCACATTACAGGAAATTGCTTCAGCCTACAAAAAGCAGCGTGTCTACATACAGTTGAAATCACACGCTGACAACATAGGTGATGAGGACTATAACCTTGACCTCAGTAAGAAGCGAAATGATCAGGCTCTGGAAATGCTTAAGGGATTAGGGATAAAGGTGGAAGACATGGAGTGGTTGGCTATGGGACAATCCAGCCCGATTGCAGCCAATGATAATCCGTTTGGACGTCAGTTTAACCGCAGGATAGAAATACAGTTAAAATCTGATCAATCTATAGATTATCAGCCTGTAAAAGTGTACCTCGTCCGTCCGAAAGGAACAATGTATAGCATTAGCAAAAACTTTCATGTACCGATACAGAATCTCCAGAAATTAAACGGTCTTCAGAATTCGAATCTTGAAGCGTATAAGCCACTTAGAATTCCCAATCCAGATGGTGTGAAACCTAATTTGGATATGTTGGTGGAGCTGAATCAATCGGTAGCATTATCTGAGAATGTTTATGTAGTCAAGTCTGGAGAAAATGTGACCACCATCGCAGAGAGGTACAACTTACCCGAAGAGTTGATTATGGAAATGAATGGATTGACAGGCCTTGAGCTTAAACCTGGTCAGAGAATACAGATTTATATTCGGGGCAATTGATTAGAATAGGGCTAGTTTGAAAATATCGTTCACTGATATTTTCAGGCGGATGGAATAATGGGAATATCTGCTAAAACCCTTGTACTTGCTGAAAAACATTACACTTTTAAAATACATCATTACGATGAAAGTCATGCAGTTACGTTACCAGAAGCGTTTTTCAGCAGGCCCTAGAATAGTGGGTTGGATATCTTCCTAACCCTGGAATCTTTTCGGATAACATATTGTAAGGAAAGCTCGAAGTGATTTCTGGAGAAAGCCACTTCATCGTTATAAAACAAGTTGCTATTCAAATCATAGCTGGCTTTGACACTGATGGTATTGTAGTTAAAGCCAGCGAGAAAAATGAAAGAGTCCCTGAGCCGGTACCACGCTCCGGCTACCAGTTTGAAATCCTGGCCCGTGCCAAAGCTGTTTTCCTGAAACGTATACCAGGCATAAATCCCTCCATCGGCAGTGTAGTTATTTGACTGATACTGGGCGAGTATGTTTGGTAAAATATTGAATTTTTTCACTTTGAACTCAAATCCTCCGTGGTATTTAAAAAGCATGGGAGCATTTGCTTTCCCGTCTTTTACAAAGGTCTTATCCGGACGATTTAGATTGGTGATTGCAAATCCGGAAAAGGCACTGTAGTTATAAAGAGTAAAGTTTCTTTGCCTGTTGTAATAGTACATGATCCCAGCATTCACGATGGGATGATTCGTTTCGTCATCAAATTCGCTTACTGGAGTGACCATGGCATCATCGTATCCATAGTACGGATTGTAACTGCTACCCCATCGCAAGTCGCTGAAATTTACTCGATAGTTTTCATAGCCAAACTGAACTCCTAAAGCGATTACCTCTGTGTTTAATCGACCGATTGAAAAATTGTGGGCATAATTGAGGAAAACACCTGATATTTTGAAGATGCCCTCATATCCAGATTGATTATTATAGGCCATTATTCCCACACCGCCTCGCGGAAGATTTTCTGCCTTGTTGATTAGTACTGGCATGGACATGCTGATCTGACTTGTCTCGTTGTAGATGATGCCATTATCAAGCGGCCTTCTATAATTCACAAAAAGCGAAGGGTCTACATAAATCGCAGAAAATGCCGGGTTGAGGTAAAGAGAAGAAGAGAAGAACTGCGAAAATTGTAATTCCTGGGCATTCACTTTAAGTGTGCCAATGAATAATAGAATGAGCGATATGGTTCTTAATAACTTCATCTTTGCAGCAGAATCGATCCTGAATACTCATGAATAATCTCAGGCTCATAGGTGTAGGCATATTTCACAAACACATAGAAGACCCCAGTTTCTTCTTCCTTACCAGTCTTGTTTACTCCATTCCAACCAACGGTATTGGCTTCCTCGAACGTGTTAGAGTCATATACCAGCGTACTAAATCGGTTATAGATTTTGATTTGAAAAGGTGTATTGGATATGAGCTCTCCGAACACTTTGTAGGTTGTATTGCGGTCGTCTGATGCTGCAGGTGAAAAGACATTTGGAAAATATATTTCGCCTTTTGGATCAATCGTCGGGGCCAGCCCCACTCCAAAGTATTTAGACTGTCCTGGTAATACACTAGTGGATTCGGAACTGGAAATAATACCAAAGGTGATGGAGTCCGTATCAAAAATGGACTCTATTCCAAGGGAATGATAGAATCCGTTAATCGAATCAGCTACTGCCAGAACTGGAGAGTCATGTTTTCGTCTAATTGGGTTTTCATTGGCAAATTCCTCCAGATTTTCTTCAGTAAAATCAATCTGAATAATGGCATGATCTATAGAGCCATTGTTCACCTGGATTTTCCAGCGGTTGTTGTCAGAGACACCTACCAGATCTTCACCAGGCTTACCAACCCCGGGTTCATGAGCCATGCTCACCTCTATTTCTGTAGAACGACCGGTTCCAGTCATTTCCAGAAACTCAAAAGTGCCATAATAACCGCTATCCCCAACAGGGAAGATTCGATAGCCAGTACCTCTCGAAATGATAGAACCATCGAAATAGCTTTCCGAACCCGCTTGGTGCCTTATACTTGCTCCACTTTCTACAATTAGTTTGGATGACTCAGTAATAGAGAGTACACCTTCTGTGAAACTTAGTTCGTCTGTAATCTTGATGGAATCAGCACTCATTCGGATACGTCCAGTTTTATTGACTGTGAGTCGGGAGGTCGGTAGATATGTATGAGCAAACTCTTGATCTGCTCCGCCAGAAAAGATTAGTTCTCCCTGAGAAGTGTTGAATGTCCCGGTATTGACCCAATTTCTAAAAAGCTCTAAATAGCCATTGTTAATAAAGAAACCGTAATTCATCATGTTACCCAATCCGAGCATACCAGCATTTCCACGTATGTCTATCCGACCTTCATTGACTACATCTGTACCAGAGGTTAGGTAGGCTCCAGATCCGATAGTTAACTCAGCATCGGATTGGACAAAAAGATCCTGTGCCTGAGACGAACAGGCAAACATTGCGAGCGCTATGTAAACCAGTCGTTTCATTTTAGTTGATGGATCTGTTAAGTTCTACCCAGTCTCCAAGAGTATTGTTCCACATGAGCGTAATAGTTGAGCCTAATTCACCAAATGTTGGTGTCCAATCGCCGTTCAGTCTGGTGTTATCATTATCGGTAAGTCTTAAAGATGGCTGTCCACCAGAATCCTGGCCACTGACAAAAATGATTATCAACATCTGGCCGTCACTCACTCCATCTGAGAGTGTAAAGTCAGTGTTCGATCCTGCATCTGAGTCTGTAATATTGATTAATGTTCTTGACCCAACGGTGACCGTGTTTGTAGCAGCCGTAAGCGATTCTGTATTTGGAGAAATGGTAACTGAGGCCATCGTTTTGTTTGATAGCGTTTGGGTAGCATTATCTACTACCATCACTCCATTACCGCCTGCAAGATTAGGCATGGCTATGGTGGATGTGCCATTAGTAGGAGTGCCTGGGTTCAGTACCACTACATCACCACCTAAGCCACCTGTTCCTTCAAAGCTCACACTTCCAATGATTTCACCATTGATCGTAATGTCATCGGTCGGATCATCACCCAGGTTAATTGGGCCATTTACATTGAGATAATCAGCTACTTCGATCGTGTCGGCACTTAGTATTCTAGTATCGATGCTGTCTGCATCGACAATGTCGAGGTTGTTGATTGAGTTGGATTGAGCGTCCTGACCATTTGATAGAATGTCTGAGATGGTTTGTCCATCAAGCAATCCTTTTAAGAAAGTAGAATCTGCCAGAATCTTATTCCATGTAGCAGTAGAGTCATCATCGGCGATGATTGCTTGGATACGATCATCTAGGTAAAGTGAATCAGCTTTCAACTCATCCCAGATGTCGGTAGAGTCGGATTGCAGCTTGGTGTAGAGCGAAGTAGAATCCGCATCCAGCTTGTCATACAAATCGGTCGAATCGCTTTCGAGTTTGCTGTACAATGAAGTAGAGTCAGTATTGACTTTGCTCCAGATAGCCGAGCTATCTGCCTGAATCTTATTCCATG
>JAMWZA010000001.1 GCA_024305105.1 Marinoscillum sp. | reverse complement strand
CTTTTTTGCCTGGGTGAAGGATCCTGAAGGAAATCAAATTGGAATTTTATCAAATAAAGAGTAGAAACGATGAACTTGAAATATGCATTGAAATACGGAGGAATAGCTGGTCTCATCATGATTGTCAGCTGGTTTGTTACCAATCAATTATTGGGATCTGAAAATGGCGAAACCATGGATTTTGGTAGTAGCGAACTGCTGGGTTATGTATCCATGTTACTGGCATTTTCGATGGTCTTTTTAGGGGTCAAAAGCTATAGAGATAAGGAGTCTGGAGGCGCTATCACTTTTGGTAAAGCTTTTTTAATCGGGTTGTATATTGTTTTGGTGACCTCTGTGATCTACGTGGTAGGGTGGATGACTTATTACCCCAATTTCATGGCGGATTTTCCAGATCAGTACATGCAAAGTCAAATCACACAGCTCCAAGAGTCTGGCGTGACGGGTGAAGAGTTGGCCATGAAGAAGGAGGAAATAGCTAGTTGGATGGAATGGTATAAGAAGCCTTATAATATGGCTGGGATGACTTTTGTAGAAATCTTTCCAATAGGCTTGATCGTTGCGTTGATCTCTGCGGTTATTTGGCGAAAGAAGTGAAAATCAATGGAGCTTCAATGAAGTATTGAAGCTCCACTCATTTGTGGTTTAGAATTCAACAATTTCAAATTCTGTTCTTCGGTTCTTAGCTCGGCCATCTGCTGTGCTGTTGTCTGCGATAGGAACAGTCTCGCCATATCCTTTGGAGAGAACCCGTGATTCATCGATACCGGCCAGAACCATGTATTTCCTAACGGCTTCAGCGCGCTTTTCTGATAGCGAAAGGTTTAAAGCGTCGGACCCCACATTGTCCGTATGACCACCGATTTCGATGACCATGGTAGCGTTGTCTTTCAGGAGATCTACCGCTTTGTTTAGCTCCACATAGCTAATCGGTTTGAGCTCGGATCGGCCACTTTCAAAGAAAATGTTATTCAAGACTACCTTGGTTCCTTTTTCTATCGGCTCCAATGCGATGTTGTTGGTGATTTCAGCATAACTGGTATCGGCAGGTAGTTCAAAACTTTGTGAGTAGAAAAAGAACCCCTTACTACTGGCAGAAACACTATAGTCTCTACCAGCGGGCAAAACGATCAGATACTCTCCACTAGAAGAGTTGCTTTTATTTACACTGATCAGTTCACCAGAGTTAATGTCTTCTATAAGCACCACTGCACCGATTGGAGCATTTGTTTTAGAGTTGGAAACCACACCTTGTACTACTACCGATGGTTTAGGTTTTAATTCGTCTGGCAATTCAATTTGGAAGATCTCAAAATTGGCCCCATCTAATCGGGAAGAAGAAAAATACCCCATTCCTTCAGCAGAAATACTGAAGTTGGTGTCATCGCCTTTGGAGTTAAGTGGGGCGCCAAGATTTTTCGGTGCGGACCATTTTCCATTTTCAAATAATGAATAAAAGATGTCCATGCCGCCATATCCCGGATGTCCATTGGATGCAAAGTAGAGCGTTTTGCCATCTGGTGCGAGGTATGGGCTATTTTCATTGAATGGAGAGTTGACGATTCCTCCAAGGTTTTGAGGTATGCCCCATTCGCCAAGCTGGTTTTTCTCAATCATGTAAAGGTCCGACCCTCCATATCCACCAGCACGAGCAGAGGTGTAGATTACGCGGTTCCCATCAGAGCTAATTGTTGGCTGTGAATCCCAATCATCTGAGTTGACCACATTTCCCATATTCATTGGCTTGGACCATTCCGTGCCTACTAGCTGAGTGATGTATAAGTCACAATTTCCGATTCCTTCCGGAGTTTCACACTTTACATAAACCATTACCTGCCCATCGCCAGTAAATGCAGACCCAAAGTCATCACCCATGGAGTTAAGTGGCTCAGGAAGTAGTTCAGGAGTGCTCCAGGAGTCATTCGTCAACTTAGAGAAGTAGAGGTCTTCTCCAAAATCGTTTGGGTTATTGTCATCAGGATCATCAAACCCGCCTTTTCTAACACTTGTAAAGTAAAGTCGAGTTCCTGTAGGGCTAACCTGCGGCATGTAATCGCCGGAGTTGCTGTTTATAGCAGCTATGGATACTGGCTCAGACATGGTAGGGGGAGCAGATCTGATAGGTCCACTTTTGGTGGCATAGTTAAGTCTGTAAATTCCCTGATGTCTGGACATCTGATTCTTAGGAGTATCCTCAAGTTTCTTCAGAAACAGGTTGGCAGCAGTCTGTGCCTCTTCGAGTTTATCCAACTCAATGAGTGCCTTACAGGCCTCATAGTACATCCATGGGTTGTAGTTGGGATTGATGGTTTTAAGGCGACTCATTGAGTAGACGGCATTCTCGTAATCCTTCGCATAATTGAAGGTGATGCCAAGGTAATACCAGGCATCCTGATAGTCATTTTTTAAATTGACAGCCTCCTTAAACTTTGTAATGGCAGTGCCAAATTCACCGTTATTGAGCGCTCTGATGCCATCATTGTAAAATTCTCTTGGGTCTTGCGCCTGTGCAAAATATGTGAACGCAGTTAGCAATACGACAAGGACTGGTTGAGTTATCTTCTTCATAATTCTTAATTAGATGAAAGAAAGTTATGAAATTATGCAATAAAAAAAAGAGGCAGTCTCAAAAGCTGTCATTTCGACTTGGGAGAAATCTTTCTTAAACAATGAAATAGTGATAACCAAAAGAGTAAGATTCCTCCGTTCGTCGGAATGATATTTTAAAGTAGCTTTTGAGACTGCCTCTACTGATCTATCGAACGAACAAATTAATAGAGATAATCAAGTGCAATTTGATCATTGGAAGTGAATGGTCTGTCTCCTTCAGGGTTGCCACAAGCCAGCATCCATGAGTTGGCATCAGGTCCTGAAGGCGTTCCTGGTATGTAATTGTCGCCAACACCACCATCGCCTTCATTGTCCGCAGCTCCACCGCAGCTGTAGCTTCTATCCATGTAGTCTGTGTGTCTAAATCCAATACAGTGACCCATTTCGTGAGCAATTGTTGTGGCTAGTCCATTGATGTTGCTTACTCCATCGTAATAAGCTCTGGTCATCAATATCTGATTGTGTGGATCGCCAGAAGCGGTTGGGAAACCGGCAGATCCTAAAATCCCAAAGAAGTAGTAATACCATGGAGAGGCAGTGATTGTAATGTCGGCTGAGCTCGAACTACTGACTCTTTGAAACGTAAGATCTAAACTTTCCGTGTTGTAGCGGCTTATCGCAATGTCTGTAGCATCCTTGTACTTCTGTGGCATGTTTACATAGACATTGATTGTTCTAGGAGAGCCACTAACGAGATTGTCAGTATTGTAGTGCTCTTCCACAGGTAATCGATTTCCCTGACGAAGGTCTTTTAGGTCTACCATTTTAATGGCAATGTCTCCTTCGATGAACAAGGTGCCATCATATAGTTTGACTTCATTGGAATTAAATCCAAGGGCGTCAAGCTGATCAAGCACCTCATTGGGGACATTTTCCAATTGCGGAACAGCTGGTTCAGATTGTTGCTGACAGGCCATGCCTAAGATCAACAAGATGATGAAAGTGAGATTGGTTTTTTGTGAGTAATTTTTCATAATTTTTGTAATTAGGTTTGATTAAATCTAAGAAAAATTAACTGTAACGTCAAGTGCTACTTTAAGATTTTAAGGAGTTCCCTTTCAAGTCCAGCTCGTTTAGGGTGTGCGCTGGTTGATGCTAGTTCGAGAGTGGTATGCTGGCTGCCATACACATTCATTTTAGCAGATTTGTTGGCTCCAAAGTCGATCAGTATTTGGGCGATTTCTGCGATATTGTAAGGTACTACTTGTCGTTCCGTTTCTATTCCATTGCTACCGCAGTAGTGGAGCAAAGTAGCATGATGCGGGTATCCGGATTGTTCTGAGATGAGTTGAGGGTGCTTTTCGAGAAGCCTTGTTAGTTCATCAAGGTTTCCTGCCAGCATCAGATCAACGGCCTTTTCAAAGTCCGGGTTTAATGCTGCGTTGGTACGTTCGCCTTCATCCCATGAATTAAAGCCGTGTATCTTGCTAGCTACTTCGTATGCGTTCTGCCGTGTGAAGTCATATTTGAAAACTTCGTCGATACTTTTGCCAAAAAGTGGAGGAAAACCGTTTGATATCTCTACGTATGCGCCCATTTTACGAATACGATGCCCTTGAAAAACACGTTCTGCTTTTTGCTTAAGTAGTTCAAGTACTGAGGAGGTTTGTGGCATTTCTTTATATAACTCGATTACAGCTGAAACCTCATCTGATACGTATTGGTTGTGCATAGTTGAATATGCAAAAAATCTGACAGATTTCAATCGGTCACCATCCAGATTTTAGTCCACCGTCTATCGCCTGTTTGTATTTTAGTTTATCAAACTGATAAAGGGTTGGAGCTTTATGAGCACCTCCAAGTCGTCGTTCGTTCGTTTGGATCAATATCTCGTAGCTCAGCATTTTTCTCCTAAAATTTCTTCTGTCAAGCTTCTTCTCCAGCACTGTTTCGTAAAGTGCCTGAAGTTCGGGCATGGTGAATTTCTCTGGTAAGAGGTTTAAGCCAATGGGTTGATGATTGAGTTCTTTTTTTAGCGTCTCGTGTGCTTTTACGATAATTTGTCGATGGTCAAGAATTAGCTCTGGAAGTTCCGTTATTGGGAGCCATTCACATTTTTCGGAAATAGGATCAGGTTTTGGAGCCTGCACATTGGCGTACTCTACCAGTGCGTAGTAACCTACTGTGATGAATCGTTGCTCAAACCAACTTTTAAATTTTGAATCAATCAACCCATTGTCCAGAAGGTTGGATGCGTGATTCGGCCTATTTCGATCCACTTTACCAAATAGATGAAACTGATGAAGAAAGATGTTTTCGATCCCAGTTCGTCGCTTTAAAACGTTGTTAGCTTCTGTATCAACATCTTTATCACGGTCTACAAATCCTCCAGGTAATGCCCATTTTCCCATTTTCTTCATTTTGAGCATTAATACCTTAAGCTCGTTCTCGTGAAAACCGAAAATCACACAATCTACAGAAAGGCCTGGTTGTAAGGTGGTTGTATCTCTCAATGTCGCTTCGTTTTAGAGCAAAGGTGGTGAAAATTCCAATAATTACTTATGTTTGTGTCCTATAGACACAATAGTTTTAATGTGGAACGAGTTTTGCAGTTATGACTACTGCTTGTGCAGAGATGGTGTGTCAGCAATGGATGAGGTGATGAGGTTTTAAAATGAATCGCAATAAGTTTGGTTAGATTGTTGTTTAGGAAAAGGGCCACCTCAAAAGAGGTGGTTTCTTTTTTTGGTGGAGCTGGTTAACTTGCCAGTTCAATAATTCAACGATGAGATTAATACCTGCTTTTCTAATTCTATTTTTTGCCATGGTGGCTTGTTCAGAAAAACCCGAAATGCCGAAAACGTTTAATTTGCTGATTGGTACTTATACTGGATCGGGAAGTGATGGGATTTACCAATTGAGCTACACCACAAAGACTGGGGCGCTCGCAGATCCGGAATTGGTAGCAGCGACTTCTAATCCTTCTTTTTTGGCAATTGCTGCTGATGGAAAGAACGTTTACAGTGTAGGAGAGGACGAATCGGGTACGGTTTCGGCCTGGCAATGGAATAACGAGGGGAAATTGAGCTTGATCAATGAGGTACCATCTTATGGGAAGCACCCTTGCTTTGTTGATGTGCACGATGACCTGCTGTCGGTGGCCAACTACAGTTCTGGAAATGGGGGAATTGTTGGTTTGAGTGATAATGGCGGAATTCTAAAAGCGTTCAAAAGTTATCAGCATTATGGGTCTAGTCGAAATGAAGAACGACAAAATGCTCCACATGCACATTTTTCCAGGTTTTCCAAAGAGGGTCGATTTTTATACGTGATCGATCTGGGGATTGATCAGGTATTAGCTTATCCAATCACTGAGGGAAAATTGGGTGCTGCGACAACAGCACTATCGCTTGAGCCAGGTGATGGTCCGAGACATCTGACTTTTCATCCAACTAAAGATCAGGTGTTTGTTATCAATGAATTGTCAAATACCATAGTCTCAGCAACAGTTGATACAACTACAGGAGCATTTACAAAGGTAGATCGCAAGTCGACGCTACCTGAAGGTTTTAATGGTGAGAGCTTTTGTGCAGATATTCATATTAGCAACGACGGACAATTTCTTTACGGATCGAATCGTGGACATCAGAGTATTGCGATTTTTGAAGTTGGTTCTGCGGCTACTTTGGAGTTTCTAGGCACAGAGAGTACAAGAGGCGATTGGCCCCGCAATTTTGTGATTTCACCTGATGATGAGTTTTTGATAGTCGCCAATCAGGAATCCGACAATATTGTGTCTTTTAAACGAGATAAAGAAACTGGTTTGCTTGAGTACACTGGGAGTGAAATGACTGTTTCCAAGCCCGTTTGTTTGAAATTCCTACCTTCAAACCCACAAGGTCAGAGCGATACAAAGTCCGGCAGCTAGCAGTGAGAGGACAAATATTCCATTCATTAGTACGGATACTCTTTGGTTTTCGATTTGTAGTTCGTGTTGAATGTTCATCAACAGTTCGGGAGTTGCTTCTTTGAAACTAAAAGGTTTTCGAACTTTAGGGTTGGTCAGATAAGCATCTAAATCGAAACTATTGAACGTACCTGCGTCACCACCCATTAACAAAGACCTGTTGAGGTTATTGGTCTTAATAGTGTCTTTTATTACTACTGCTCGTTTCATATTAGGTTAATCGAAATTGAATGAAATGAGGTTCAATTACTGAGCTGAAGTAAATGGTCAGCTTCTCTGATTTTTATCAGTTTTTGTAACGATGCAAGAGAGCCAACATGAACGGAGGCTGTTGTGATTTAAAACTTCAGAGTAAAAAGTATAATGGCGAGTATTCCGATAAGCGACACAGAAAGTACCATGAACAGTTTTTTGGTTTTTTGAGCTTGATTGTTTTCAGCTAAAACCTGATCTCTGATACTTAGGATAACTTCCTTAGAACACGCTTTGAATTTAGGAGCTTTGGTGGCCGTAGCCCTGTACGATTGTGCATCAAAACTTTTATAAGCAGACGCATCATTTCCTTTAAGCAAAGATCTATTGCCCTTTGCTGAATTAATCATATCCTTCATGAAACCGGCTGCCGTCATCGTATTTTAATTAATCGTAAAGAGGACTTAAAGGTTGCCAGGTTAAAGAAATATTACTTGTACCTAAAAGGAAATCAACTGCTGAGCTTGCTCTCTTAGCAACTCCATATAGAGCTTATTTGTAATCTGAAAGTCCTCATCAATATTGGCTTCAATCCTCGCTAATTTGGGTTTGAGCGCTAAAACATGCATGCCACAGTAGTTGAAGATGTCTGTAAGGTGACTCAGCGCCAAACCGCCTCCCTGTACTCCTGAAGACAGACCCACCAGCGCACATTTCTTGTTTGTAAAGGTATTTGGGTATTCCAGCCCATCAATAAACGCCTTAAGCACTCCGGGAAAGGAGCCGTTATATTCGGGTACGACAAAAACATATTTCTGAGCTTCTTTCATGTGGTTTCTGAAGCTGTTGAACTGCTCGTTTTTCCCTGAGTTTTCATACAGTGCGGAGAAAGCAAAATCTTGTGGGAGGTCATTGAGATTAATGATCTCACTTTCGGTATCATACTCCGTGAGCAACTGCTGATAAAGCTGGCTGATTTGGAAGGAGAGGGCGTCATTTCTGTTGGTGGAGCACACGATCGTTATCATCATGCAAAAGTAGGCCGATAAGGATAGAATAAAAATCAGGAATGTGCGAACTCTTTACTGAGCGGGATGTTCTCCAAGTTGTTATTCATGACAAAATCAAACAATATTGCAAAACAGGAATATGGAAAACCTACAAGGAAAAGTAGCTATTGTAACCGGAGTAAGTAAAGGGATTGGTTTAGAGGTTGCCAGACAACTTTTAGATGAAGGAGTGAAGGTGGCAGGTTGGAGTCGATCTCAACCAGAACTTCTGGACGATAACTTTTATTTTGTGGAGACGAATGTTGCGGATTTGGATTCTGTAGAGAGCGCATACAAAGAAACGGTTGATAAATTTGGAGCAGACGTGCATTTTCTAATTAACAATGCAGGTTATGGTGTCGCTGGTGCTATAGATGAACTGGAGCTCGAAGACTGGAAAGGAATGTTTGATGTGAATGTACATGGGTTGATGTACTGCACTCGAACGGTAGTTCCACAAATGAAAAAGATGGACCAGGGACACATTGTCAATGTCAGCTCCATAGCTGGCCTGAACCCGGTGAAGAACATGTCAGGTTATGCTGCTACAAAACATGCAGTGACTGGTTTCGGTCATTCGCTTTTTATGGAATTGAGAGACTGGGGAATTAAAGTAACCAATGTTTATCCAGGGAGTGTTAAAACTAATTTTTTCGACGATATCGATGGGTATGATGCGCATGACAATATGATGCGTCCAGAAGACGTTGCTAAATCTGTAATTGATCTTTTAAATTCACATCCTAATTATCTTCCTGTAGATTTGGAGATTAGACCACTTAGACCTAAAGGCAAGCAATAACCTATGTCCGTATCCATCCAGCAGCTAACTAAAGTTTTTGGAAAGCAAAAAGCCGTAGACGGTATTTCCTTTGAAGCAAATGAGGGAATGATCACTGGTTTTCTCGGGCCCAATGGTGCTGGAAAATCTACAACCATGAAAATGGCTACAGGCTTCATCCGGCCAACTGCCGGACGAGTTACAGTCTGCGGAATCGATGTGGAAGAGCATCCCATACAAGCCAAGCGACTCATTGGATATCTGCCGGAGCATAATCCGCTCTATCTGGACATGTATGTACGTGAATTTCTACAGTTCATTGCGAGTGCTTATGGCCTCAGTAAGAGCAAAAGAAGGGTGGAAGAAATGATCGCTTTGGTAGGGCTGGAACGAGAGCGAAGCAAAAAGCTGTCTGAGCTTTCCAAAGGATACCGCCAGCGTGTTGGGTTGGCTAAATCGTTGATTCATGATCCCAAGGTGCTCATCCTGGACGAACCTACTTCCGGACTAGATCCAAATCAGATTCTGGAAATACGACAAGTAATTAAAAACATCGGTGAGAACAAAACAGTAATCCTGTCTACACACATTATGCAAGAGGTGGAAGCGATTTGCGATCAGGTGGTGATCATTGATAAAGGATCATTGGTTGCCAATGATGATTTGATCAAGCTAAAAGAGGGTTTGGGCAATACCACCGGTATTATCATGGAATTTGAGAAACCGATCGATTCGTCTGTATTCAACGAAGCTGGGTTTGCATTGAAAAGTGCCGGTAGGAATGCTTACCTGATTGAGTCAGATAGATCAGATTTGAGAGCGGAGTTGTTACGAATTACCTCAGAGCACGATCTGCCGCTTTCTAGTTTGACCAAAGCCCAAAACTCATTGGAGGAAATATTTCACAGGCTAACTCAGAGTAAGGAATCATGATCAGTATTTTTCTAAAGGAGGTCAATGAGTTTCTGAATTCACTAATCGCTTATGTAGTGATTGGTGTTTTTTTAGTTGGAATTGGACTGCTTATGTGGGTTTTTCCAGATACCAACATTCTGGATTATGGCTATGCGTCATTGGAGCCGCTCTTTAGTTTTGGTCCCTATGTTTTTATGTTCTTGATTCCGGCCATTACGATGAAATCTTTCGCTGAGGAGAAGCGGACTGGAACTATCGAACTATTACAGACTCTGCCATTTAGAGATTCTCAGATTATAATGGGTAAATTTTTGGCAGGTTTTTTTCTAGTGCTTTTTTCGGTTCTTCCAACTCTGATTTATTACTATTCGCTGAGTAGTCTAGGGAATCCACCGGGAAATTTGGATACTCCAGGAATCACCGGCTCTTACATTGGTTTGGTGTTGCTGGGAGGTGTGTTTACCGCTATCGGAATTCTATCCTCTGCATTGACAGGAAATCAGATCGTTTCTTTTATTTTATCCGCATTTCTGTGCTTCTTTTTTTATACAGGGATTGATTCGATAGCTTCTATT
Organism: Marinoscillum sp.; assembly: GCA_024305105.1. Lineage (GTDB taxonomy): Bacteria > Bacteroidota > Bacteroidia > Cytophagales > Cyclobacteriaceae > Marinoscillum. Next base: position 118,531 of record JAMWZA010000001.1, on the reverse strand, counting down.
AATGTCTGGGCCGACTGGTCCTATTTCATTTCAGAATTTGGGATAATGGCCCATTACTCTTCCATTAGCAGAGGTTTATTGGATATAAAGGATGCGGTCTATTTTATTGGCTTAATTGTTATCATGCTTTTATTGACTCAACTAATAATAGGATCACGAAAATGAGTCGAAGTAACCATCAATTCATATTACTCTTAAGGTTTGGTATTGGTCTAATGCTCGTTTGGTTGGTTTATCAGATCGCTGATCGATACCCCATACGTTTGGATATGACCGAAGAACAGCGATATAGTATATCTGACCCTACTAAGAATCTGTTAGGAAGGCTTGAGAACGATGTGGTCATGGAGGTGTATTTGGCTGGAGAGCTGCCATCGAACTTTTTACGTTTTCAAAAATCCATTCGCGAGCTACTGGAAGAGTTTGCCATATATACTCCCGGTAATTTTGATGTTCGCTTTGTGGATCCGTCTCTTGCTAAGAGCAATCAGGCTAGAAATCAGTTTTTCCAAGGTTTAATCAATCAAGGAATTCAACCGACGAACCTCACTTTTGCTAAGGATGGTCAGAATACGCAGCGAATGATTTTTCCAGGTGCTATAGTGACCTATCAGGGAAGTGAACTTGCCGTAAACTTGTTGAAAGGCAACAGAGCTGGTGGTTCAGAGCAAATCATTAACCAGTCTATAGAAGGTCTTGAGTATGAGTTTGCGAGTACGATACAGCAGCTGGTGGACTCCAGAAGAAAACGAATAGGTCTTGTAGTTGGTCATGGTGAACCAGATTCTACTTTTTTAGGAGGGCTGACCAATCTGGTGCTATCTAAATACGATCTTTTTAAAGTGAATTTACCAGAGAAAAATACGCCTATTGTCGGGTATGATCTGCTCCTGATTACCAAGCCAAGCCAAGCGTTTACTGATCAGGAAAAATTCCTTCTGGATCAGTACGTGATGAAAGGAGGCCGACTGGCATTTTTTCTGGATGTGCTCAGTATCAATATTGACAGTGCGTTATCGAGTAGCTCAGTGGCCATACCAGTCCAAACCAATTTAGAAGACCTGCTTTTTAAATATGGTGTTCGCATCAATCAGAATTATGTAGCTGACTTGAATGCCGGAACATTGCCAGTGATTACCGGGAACATTGGAGATCAGCCACAAATCACAATGTTGGACTGGCCGTATTTTCCGGTGATTACCAATTATGGCAATCACCCTATAGTGAGGAATATGGATGCAGTTATGTTAAAAATGGCCTCTTCCATAGATACAGTGAAAGCTGAAAACGTGAAGAAGTATCCGCTATTTTCCAGTTCTGCCAATTCAAAAGTAATTGGCTATCCAGTGGAAGTTAGTTTAAATGACTTAAGAGGAACGCTTAGTCCAGACAGGTTTCAGGCAGGCCCACAGGTGATGGGTTATCTACTGGAAGGCAACTTTGCATCACTTTATAAAAATCGATTTGCTCCGATTGGGTTTAGAAATACTGCCAAACTGGAAGATGGTGAGCTGAGTAAGATTGTGATAGTAGCAGATGGTAACTTGATTACCAATGAGTTAAGTCCGGATTCTGGTCAGCCTTTGCCGTTGGGATCTGAACCTTATAGTCGTAATAATTTTGCCAATGAGGCGCTGGTAATGAATATTATTGACTATCTGGTGGATGAAGACGGATTGATTCAGACAAGATCAAAAGAAGTAAAAATCAGACCACTCAACAAGGTGAAAATAAAGTCTGAAAGAATGAAGTGGCAGGTGATTAACCTGGTGCTTCCCGTGCTGCTGCTCTTGGCGTTTGGTCTGGTGAAGATTTATTTAAGAAAGCGATCAAACAAGTATTGATATGAAGGGTAAGGTTCGTTATTTGATTCTTATATTATTAATTCTTCTCCTCGTGAATGTCCTCTTTCTGTTTATGGGAAAGAAGTCACTGGGCATATCATTTGATGAGGAAAAATTTGTCGTACGGGACACTTCTAGCATTGCTTCCATAAAGCTGAATGATATGGAGTTTACCAGGTCGGGTAGAGATATCTGGCTTATAAATGGTGAGTATCGGATGGATCCGTCACTCAACACGTTGCTTTTTTCCATTTTAAAAAGAGTGAGAGTTCAGAAGCCAGTAGATATTCCGGTTGGAGAAGGAGTGAGTGTTGCTTTGCTAGGTGAAGATCCGATGGAGTTTACTGTTTGGGGTAATCCCACGAAAACAAGAACCTATTTCTCCATGAAAGGAGAGGAGGAAGTCTATCAGGTTCAAATACCAGGATACAATGAATATGTTGGAGGTGTATTTGAGTTAAACAAAGATCAATGGCGGGATCGAGTCGTGATGAATGAAAGCTGGAGGACTATTCAGAAGCTGACACTTGATTATCGAGACGAAACAAGCGAAGACCTGGAGATTGAGTTTGATGACGACTTTTTTATCATGGAAGGAGTTCAGCAATTGGATTCCAATAAAGTGGTAGCGTATTTGAATCAGTTTCAATACTTTCAGGTTAATGAATGGCTAAGTCCAGGTAGAATAAAGGAATATGATAGTTTATCTACCAAACCTTCGTTTGCTACATTGACCATCGAGTCTATCAATTCCGATTTACCAATCATGTTGGAAATCTTCCCTAAGATGGAGGGAGACCGTATTTTTTTAGTGATGACATATGATGAGTCGCTGTTTGTGGTTGATGATCAGCGCATGTCACAAATCCTTTTGAGCAATAAAGATTTTAAGCAGACAGACTGAGTTGTTTAGATGTCTTCAAATCTCAATTTTTGTTCTTAAATTTGACGCCCAATTGAAATCTCGACGCGAATGAAATTTATAGTATCATCATCTTATCTACTTAAGCAACTTTCAGCAATAAATGGAGTAATCACGACAAATCCTGTTGTGCCTATTCTTGAAAACTTCTTGTTTGAAATTAGCGATGGTACATTGACTATTACAGCTTCTGATCTACAAACGAGTATGATCACTGAATTAGAAGTGGAAGCAAAAGAGGATGGCAACATTGCTATTCCGGCCAAAATATTGTTGGAAACATTGAGAAACTTACCAGAACAGCCGGTGACTTTCTCCATTGATGCTGACACTTACAGTATTGAGATCAATTCGGACAATGGACGCTATAAGCTCTCGGGCGAGAATGCAACAGATTTTCCAAAAATACCTACCGTGTCGGACGGTTATTCTGTAAATATGTCTTCTGGAGTAATGGCTCAGGCGATCAACAGCACAATTTATGCTACGAGTAACGACGAGTTGCGCCCAGCGATGACTGGTGTTTACATCAAATTGGATGAGACGAATACGACATTTGTTGCTACTGATAGCCACAGATTGATTCGCTACAGAAGAGTAGACGTAGCATCGGATATGGCGCATAGCATGATCATACCGAGGAAAGCACTAACGCTGTTAAAAGCTACACTTCCATCCGAAAACACGAATGTGAACCTTGAGTTTAATGCATCCAATGCATTCTTCAGTTTCAATAACGTTAAAATGATTTGTCGCTTGATCGATGAGCGTTTCCCTGATTATGATAACGTGATTCCTTCAGATAATGAGAATGCAATGAATATCAACAAAGCGGAATTGTTGAGTTCATTGAAACGTATCGCGATCTATGCCAATAAAACGACCCATCAGGTTCGTCTGAAGATCACTGGTAGCGAATTAATGATTTCTGCAGAAGACCTTGACTTCTCAAACGAAGCAAACGAAAGACTTTCTTGTGAGCATGATGGTGAGGATATTGAAATCGGATTCAACGCGAAGTTTCTTATTGAAATGCTGAATAACGTAGATGCGAAAGAAATAACGTTAAAACTGAATGCGCCTAACAGAGCTGGAATTATCTTGCCAGTAGAGCAGGATGAAAACGAAGATATCTTATTGCTCGTGATGCCAGTGATGTTGAATAATTACGTATAAGAAGAAATTCAAACCGGTTATTATTAACCGGTTTTTGTTTTAATTTTAAGATGACTAAATTTGTCATGATATTTATAGGCAAGTTATGTTAGCTGATATTTTGAAACATGCGAGAACAAGTCGTGGGATAAAAGCCAGAGAGTTAGCTAACAAGCTTGATGTGGATGCGACACTGATCAGCCGTTTTGAAAGTGGTAACCGCATACCTACAGAATTTCAGTTGGATCAACTTGTTGCGACGCTGAATCTGGATAAGAATGAGGTGAAAGCAGAGTGGCTGGCGGAGAAGGTAGTACGTTTGGTTGCGTACCAACCGGAAGCCAGAGAGGCATTAATTCTTGCTGAGAGTCGAATAGAATACCTAATGGCATCCAAGACTTATGACCTGCCGGTGGTAAGTGATACCATAATCGATCGAATTCGGTATGCTGATGAGTTGAAAACCGAATGGCAGGCAAAAAGACCCTTGAATCATACCCAGCTCCTGAAGATGAAGGAGTATTTCCAGGTAGAAAATACTTTTGAGAGCAATCGTATCGAGGGAAATACACTCACTCTACAGGAGACACAACTCGTCGTAAATGAGGGATTGACCATTAGTGGGAAATCTATGCGCGAGCATCTGGAGGCGGTAAATCATGTAGATGCATTAAATTTTCTAGAAGAGTTAGTGGGTGATGAGGTTGGATTGACTAAACGTAATGTGTTGGATTTGCACCGGTTGATTCTTAAAGGTGTGGATACGAAGAACGCGGGTGTTTATCGGTCTGTTCCCGTTCGGATTTCTGGAAGTAAACATGAACCTGCTCAGATTTATATGATTGAAAAGTTGATGGAGGACTTCTTTAGTTACTTCAATAAACAAAAGAAACGTCTTCATCCGATAATCATGGCCGCTGAGGTTCATGAACGACTGGTAAGTATTCATCCGTTTATTGATGGAAATGGTAGGACTTCACGATTGCTTATGAATATGGTCTTACTTCAAAATGGGTACTCTTTGACTCATATAAAAGGTGATGGAGAGAGCAGACTGGCTTATTACAAGGCGCTGAAGTCCGTGCAGTTAGATAATAATCCAGAGCCATTTTATGAACTGGTCGTTGATGCGACGATACATTCTTTAGAAGAGCATCTCAAAATGGTTTGAGGTGCTCTAATTTGAAAATTCCTTAACCAGTTTTTTGAGTCGTTTGATTTTACGACCGTATATAAGGTGAACCATCAAGTGCATGACTGCACCTACAATACTTGCAAGGAAAATTGAAACGGCTATTGTTACTATCCAAAACATTGGTTTGGCCATCTGCTCCGGTGTAGACTGTTGGGGTACATCTTCAATGAAACCTTTTAGAAGACCTATGGCTAGTGAAACCCAAATGACCACTTTGTAGTGGAGTAGAAAAAATTTCAGATAACCATAAAGTTTTTTCAGGCTTGTCCGAACATCCTCTTCCAAACTAAACCCTTTGATCTGTCCGATAAGGAATTGATAATAAAAAAGGTAAAGGATGGTAATGAAGACCGCCAGTCCTCCCCAGATATAGTCTTTGTCCTGAATTATGAGAAAATATACAAATAGAGGTAATGCAATAGTATTGATCCAGAATTCAATGGTTAAAATCAGCTTGATCCAATAGAGTGTTCCTTTTGACTTGGATGAGATGGCTTTATCTATGTCAATTTCTGGGGAAGAATCTAACTGTTTCCCCTTATCCCAAAGCGCTATGATGTCAATATCCTTAGCCATTGATCATTGTCTTCAGTTTATCTTTTAATCGGTTCACTTTCACACCTACATTCGAAACGGTTATTCCCAGAATTTCACTGATTTCCTGATAGCTTTTCTTCTCTAGATACAATAAGATGATCGCTCTTTCACTTTCTTTTAGCTGCCTAATGGCCCGATAGAGCATCTCAATTTGTTCGCGCTCTGTATGGTCTGTGTCTTCTTCATAGTCGACACTGCTCATTGGTTCAGTATCGATCTTTTTCTTTCGATTAATAGCCAGACAGACGTTCAAGGTTACTCGATATACCCATGTGGATATTTTCGAGTTACCTTTAAACTTTTGGTGAGATTTCCATAATTGGATGGTCACCTCTTGTATCAAATCCTTTAATTCTTCTTCATTCGCTGCGTATGCTCTACAGATATGGGTGATTACTCCCATATTTTCAGTCACGAATGATTTAAAGAATAGTTCGGACACAATAGGTTAGATGATGATTGATATATCTTTCTTACAAAAGTGAAGGCTTATTTTTTTGCCTTGCGCTTAAAACCACCTCTTTTCTTTTCTGGTGCTTTATCAGCGAGTTCTTTACACTCTTCGAAAGTCAGTTCTTCTGGTTTTTTATCTTTTGGAATTTTAACGTTTTTCTTTCCAAACTTGATGTATGGGCCATATCGTCCATTTAAGACCATTACATTCTCATCTTCATCGAAGGTTTTGATGTACTTATTGGCATCTTGCTCTCTCTTTTCGAGAATCAATGCAATGGCCTCCTCTTCAGTGATTGATAAAGGATCTTGTTCTGGTTTTAGAGATGCAAATTTACCAGCATGACGAATGTATGGACCGTATCTTCCAATAGCTGCCGTCATCATGTCACCTTCAAATTCACCCAATTCACGAGGTAGTTTGAAAAGCTCCACGGCTTCTTCCAGTGTGATGCTTTCTATCAGTTGACCATGTCTCAGACTTGCGAATTGAGGCTTTTCTCCTTCCTCTTCGTCTTCAGGCATTTCACCGAGTTGTACGTATGCTCCATATTTACCCAGCTTGGCTGTAATTGTTTTGCCCGTTTTAGGATCCGTCCCAAGCTCCCGACCAGCTTTGACTTCTGATCTTTTGAGCTGTTCGGTGCTTTCGATTTTGGTGTGAAACCCTCCATAGAAAGCCTTAATCATATCTCTCCAGCCTATCTTACCCTGAGCGATATCATCAAATTCCTGTTCAACTTTTGCCGTAAACGAAAAGTCAATCACATTGGGAAAATGCTCTACCAGGAAGTCGTTTACTACCATGGCGGTATTGGTAGGGAAGAGTTTGTTTTTTTCCGCTCCAGTGATTTCTGTATTGGTTACTGTATTGATATCCCCACCTGCCAGATGTACTTCGCGGTAGTTTCGCTCATGACCATCGCGGTTTTCTTTGGCGATATAGTTTCGCTTGATAATCGTAGAGATGGTCGGAGCATAGGTTGAAGGACGACCAATACCCATTTCTTCTAATTTTTTCACCAGACTGGCTTCCGTGTATCTCGGTGGATGACGCGTGAAGCCTTCCTTGGCTAGCATGCTTTTTAAGTCCAGTTCCTGACCTACATTCAGAGGAGGAAGCATCCCTGCCTGCTCTTCATCGTCTTCATCATCAGTGGATTCTATATAAACTTTAAGGAATCCTTCAAACTTGATCACTTCTCCCCTTGCCACCAGTTTGTCATCATTGGTACTAATGCCAATAGTGGCTGTCGTTTTTTCCAACTGAGCTTCTGCCATCTGAGAGGCAATGGCTCGTTTCCAGATAAGCTCATACAGTCTTTGCTCTTTGTCATCCTTACCTGCATTCTGTACTGCAAAGTTGGTAGGCCGTATTGCTTCGTGAGCCTCTTGAGCTCCCTGACTCTTCGTTTTGAAATGTCTTTCCTTAAAGAATTCTGAACCAAAAGCTTTGGTGATTTCTCCTTTGGCACTGGCTATCGCGTCATTAGACAGATTTACGGAGTCTGTTCTCATGTACGATATTTTACCTGCTTCATAAAGCTTCTGAGCTACAGACATGGTTAAAGTAACCGGGAAACTTAGTTTTCTACTGGCTTCCTGCTGTAGGGTAGAAGTGGTGAAAGGAGGTGCCGGTGATTTTTTAGCTGGCTTGGTCTCGAGGTTTTCAATATTGAACTCAGCCGGTTTGCAACTTTCTAAGAATGCAAGAGCGTCTCCTTCATTAGAAAATTTCTTCGGTAGTTCTGCTTTAAGGATTTTTCCATTGCCCAGATCAAAAAGAGCAGTTACTTTAAAGCTCGAAGTAGGAGTGAATTGATCAATCTCACGCTCGCGCTCCACTACCATGCGTACGGCCACCGATTGTACCCGACCTGCGGATAATCCTGCCTGAATTTTTTTCCAAAGCACAGGAGAAAGTTCATACCCCACGAGCCTATCAAGAATTCGTCTTGCTTGCTGTGCATTAACTAAATCCTCATCGATACCTCTTGGGTTCTCAATCGCATTCTGAATCGCATTTTTGGTGATTTCCCGAAAAACAATGCGTCTTGTTTTCGCATCATCTAGTTCCAGCGCCTTGTGCAGGTGCCAGGAAATCGCCTCTCCTTCACGGTCATCATCCGATGCAAGGAAGATTGTTTCTGACTCTTTGGCCAGTTTTTTCAATTCTTTAATGACATCCTTTTTATCAGATGAAACCTTATAGGTAGGTTCAAATCCATTCTCAATATCTATTGCGAAATCACCCTTCGGAAGATCTCGTACGTGACCATAGGATGATTTTACCTGGTAATCCTTACCCAAATAACCCTCTATCGTTTTCGCTTTTGCCGGTGACTCTACTATAACCAGGTTTTTTGCCATGTTTTAAATTTTTTAAGGCGGTAAATATCTTTAAAATTTATTAATTCCCTAAAGAATTGGACGGTCTACAGTGTCAGGGTATCTTTAAGGACACCATATTCGCTTAACACAATATTATATAAATGGTTAAGAAACTTTTTTTATTGAGACATGGTCATGCGTCAGGTGGTTATCAAATGAACGACTTTGACCGACCGCTCAGTTCATTAGGAATCGAAGGTATAGAACAACTTTCAATTAACCTCAAATCAAAAAGTTTTGAGCCAAATAAATTGTTAGTGAGCCCGGCTGTACGAACGAAAGAGACCTGTTCAATTCTTGTTGAAAACTTGAGCATTAATTCCCCTCTGGAATATGTAGAAGGAATATATGAAGCTTCCGTACAGTTTTTGTTTAAGCTAATTGCCTCAGTTGAGTCCTCAGTGGAGCGTTTATTGGTTATCGGACATAATCCTGGACTGAGTTATTTGGTGGAGTACATGACTGGTCGAGCTTACGTAGGCATGGTGCCCGGACAATTGGTTCAGTTGGTTTTCGAAATTGATGACTGGAATGAAGTTTCAAAAGGGAACGGTAAAATTCAATCCTATTTGTAAATGAAGATACTTATTTGTCCCAACGCTTTTAAAGGCGCACTAGGTGCGGAGGATGCTGCAGAAGCGATCGACCGAGGGCTTAGAGAGGCCTCTGATCAAATCGAGACGGTGCAACTACCAATCGCCGATGGAGGTGATGGTTCTCTGGGAGTAATTGTCAAATACCTCGGAGCAGAATTGTATACCAAAGAAGTGGAGGGACCAATGGAGAATCGGGTGACTGCTACTTATGGATGGCATGATGAAAGTCGGTTTGCGGTAATCGAATTGGCGGAAGCATCAGGTATTCGGTTAATTGGTGAACTGGATCCCTGGACTGCCACGACCTTTGGTACAGGTGAGCTAATTCAGACTGCTTTATCGCATGGAGCGACCAAGATTTACCTGACCATCGGAGGAAGTGCGTCAGTTGATGGAGCGCTGGGAATTTTGGCTGCTTTGGGCGTGAAGTTTTATGATGGGGAAAAAATCATCAAGAATCCCAAACCGTCCGATCTGCAACGAATCGATCGTATGGAAACTGAAGTGCTGACAGAAGTCACAGATCAGTGCAAGATTATCATATTATGTGATGTAACCAATCCGTTAATAGGGGAGAAGGGAGCTGCCGCCGTTTTTGGTCCACAAAAAGGATGTGAAGAACGTGATGTTCATTGGTTTAACGATGCTTTTAAAAATCTAGCTGACTTGATAGAGGAGTTAAACGGCACACATGTACATGATCTTAAACATGGAGGAGCTGCTGGTGGAGTTGCTGCCATTCTTCATGGTTTGCTTCAGGCGGAGCTGATAGCAGGAGCTGATCAAATTCTAGAGTGGGCTGGTTTTCATGAACACCTGAGTCAAGCAGATGTGCTGATTACTGGTGAGGGACGAATTGATCAACAGACTAATTATGGAAAAGGTCCTGGATTGGTGGCACGTTTGGGCAAAGAATCCGGCCTTAGGGTAATCGGTTTATCAGGAGGAGTTAATACAGAGCTAAATCCACTAGACAATTTTGATGTAATCCTTCCTATAGTTCATGCTCCGGTAGAGCTTGACAAGGCTATGAAATACACTTATCAAAACCTGGAACGTACGGCGTATCAGTTGGGTAAGCTGTTGATTGCTGACTGATTTAACTGATCCAGGAGCAATCGAAAGCTCTCAGAATCATATTTAGCCATACCATGATTTTCCACTACCAGTTTGCCAGAGGGAGAAATCACATATGTAGTAGGGATGGAATGCGTATCGTATGTATTGGGTAACCCCGATTCCAAAAAATAAATCGGCAAGTCGTATCCTTTTCGGTCGACAAAGGCTCTTGCTTTATCTCTGTTCTCGTCCAGTGAGATCATCACGAAAGCCACTTCTTGCCCTTTTTTCTGATACAGATCTTCTATATCCGGCATTTCAGCTATACATGGAGGACACCACGTAGCCCAGAAGTTTAAGAAGATCGTTTGTCCTTTGAATTCTTCGAATGAAAGCCGACGACCAGAAATGTTTGTCAAATAAAAATTGTAATCTGCATAGCGAGTATCTTCGACTTTGTCTGGTTGAATGATACCTGTAGCGAGCAAACCACGTTGCACCAAGCCAATAGCTTCGGTGTGCAGGCCGGTGAAGTAAAGGGTGAGGCCAACGACCACAATAATCAGCCACTCAGTGAGTTCTCTTCTGTAAGACTTTTTCGACATGAATGTTTCGATAAATTTATACTAGATTCCTAACGCAATCCTTTCTAATAAATTCCCAGAAATGATATTTTTGGCGCCCAATAGAAATCCATATGACAAACTACACAGCTAAGATAGCCCAAGAATTATCGTTGCAGTCTCGATTTGTAGATGCAACTATTAAGCTTCTGGATGAAGGAGCAACCGTTCCATTTATTTCTCGATACCGAAAAGAGCTGACAGGTTCTATGGATGAAGTAGAGGTGGCCAATGTACGTGATCGTCTGGCACAGCTTCGGGATTTAGATAAACGAAGAGAGGCTATTCTAAAATCGATTGATGAGCAGGAGAAACTCACCCCTGAATTGAAGGCTAAAATAGATGCTGCTGAAACGATGACTGTGCTGGAAGACTTGTATTTGCCTTACAAGCCGAAAAGAAAAACACGTGCTTCGGTGGCTAAGGAGAAAGGTCTGGAGCCATTGGCAAAAGTCCTTTGGGAGCAAGGAGGTTCCATGCCAGAACAGGAAGCTGAGCAATTTATCAGTGAAGAGAAAGGGGTAGAGGATGTTAACGCAGCATTACAAGGTGCCAGAGATATCATGGCTGAGTGGATCAGTGAAGATGCAGAAGCTAGAAAGAAAATCCGTGGAATATTTAAGTCTGAAGGTGTCGTAGCTTCTCGCGTGCTGAAAGGCAAAGAACAAGAAGGGCAGAAGTACAAAGACTACTTCGAATGGGAAGAGAACCTCAAAGATATTCCTTCGCACCGCTTACTGGCGATACGTCGTGGTGAGCGAGAAGGCATCCTCATAATGGATACGTCCATTCCTGAAGACATGGCTTTTGATACATTGGGTAGGATGTTTGTACAAGGACAGAATGCCGCTTCTGAACAAGTAGAAATTGCGCTGAAAGACTCCTACAAGCGATTGATAAAACCGAGTATCGAGACAGAAGCTCGTCTTGAAAGCAAGAAGGCGGCTGATCTGGAGGCCATATCTGTCTTTGCAGAAAACTTAAAGCAGCTTTTGATGGCTGCACCATTGGGACAGAAAGCGGTTATGGCCATTGACCCTGGTTTTAGAACGGGCTGTAAAGTGGTCTGTCTGGATCGGCAAGGCAAACTATTGGAGCATACTGCCATATATCCAACTGAGCCAAGAAAAGACGTGCAAACTTCGGCGGCTATTGTATTAGCGTTGGCTCAAAAACACAACATTGAAGCAATTGCCATAGGTAATGGAACAGCAAGTCGTGAGACGGAGCAATTTGTCAAAAGCATTGGCTTGCCTGGAAATATCATTATAGCGATGGTTAATGAGAGTGGAGCTTCGATATATTCGGCTTCAGAAGTGGCAAGAGAAGAGTTTAAAGATTACGATGTAACTGTAAGAGGTTCCGTTTCCATTGGTCGTAGAATGATGGACCCACTCGCTGAATTGGTTAAAATTGATGCCAAGTCTATTGGTGTGGGTCAATACCAGCATGATGTGGATCAAAATGAACTGAAACACTCATTAGATGATGTGGTGATGAGTTGTGTAAACGGGGTAGGGGTAGAACTAAACACCGCTAGTAAGCAGTTGCTCACGTATGTTTCTGGATTAGGTCCACAATTAGCCGAAAACATAGTCAAGCACCGTAATGAGAATGGAGCATTCAAAAGTAGAAGTGAGCTAAAAACCATTCCAAGATTGGGAGATAAAGCATACGAACAGGCTGCAGGTTTCTTGCGAATAAAGGGTGCTGCTAATTTGTTGGATGAAAGTGCTGTGCACCCGGAAAGATACGAAACAGTGAATGCGATGGCTAAGGACCTGGGTTGCTCTGTGGAAGATCTGGTCAAGGACAAAAACCTAAGAAGTCGTATTGACTTAAAAAAGTATGTGAGCGATACGGTAGGTTTACCAACCTTAAAGGATATCATAGACGAATTGGCAAAACCAGGTAGAGATCCACGTGAACAGTTTGAGGCATTTGCTTTTGCAGATAATGTGCATGAGATCAAGGATTTGAGCATTGGCATGAAGTTGCCAGGGATAGTGACCAATATTACTAAGTTTGGTGCGTTTGTAGATGTGGGAGTTCATCAGGATGGATTGGTACATGTAAGCCACCTTTCTGATAGCTTTGTTTCTGATCCTGCTGCTGCAGTGAAACTGCAACAAAAAGTGATGGTCACCGTCATGGAAGTGGATGTGCCAAGAAAGCGCATATCGCTTTCCATGAAGTCTGATCCTTTTGGTAAGCCAGCTCCTAAGCAAAAAAAGAGACAAGAGAAAGAACCTGAAGGTGATCTTCAGGCGAAGTTGGCCATGTTAAAAGGTAAATTCGGAAGTTAATTTGAAAAAGTATATACACTATCTGGTAGTCTTTGCTGTATGTATTACATCATGTGAAGATGAATATTTCCCAAGTGGGTTTTTTCCCTATCAGGTAGAGTATATGCTAACCAATGATGACAGGAAAACATGGCTAATTGAGCAATTATCATTGAATGGGGAAACACAATCCGTTGCAGAATGTGCGGATTCCGTGAGGTGGCAATTTGAAATGATTACATCAGACTCCATTTCAGCTTATCAACTCATTTTTGATGAAGAATGCATGTTTTTTGATACGTTGGTTATGGGAAGTTTGAGAGCAAGCGGAAATGCCAATAGCCTATTCACCGATACGTTGTATTTAGAACAACAAAACGGATCAATGCGAACCATGTACGTCCATGAGATTACAGCTGGAGGTTTAAACGTTTCTTACAATTCCGATGGTATAAGTTATGACGTTTACCTGGAGCCGATCAAAAACGGTTATTTGAGCCGTCAGGCTCGACGAATTCTGGGTGGAACAGAATCTGTCGGTAGGACTTGGGAATTGCAAACTTTAGGGGTTGATGGGAGGAACATTTCTATAGACAGCTGCAACGATGTGACTTACTTTAAATTTTATCCTGAATCGAATGATTTGAGGCTTGAGTATTTGGAGCCTGAGGGGAAGAATTGTACAGACTTAAAAACCACTGATTATGGTATTATTGAACTCAAATCTGATGATGGTTACTTCTCTAACCAAGCGACTTTGAGCGGTGATGCCGTTCCGAAATTACAGTTCACCTCTTTTTCAACCAGCACTTTTCAAGTCAACTATTTTATTCAGGATACGATCAGATATGTGTCCACTTACAGGAGGTTGGATGAATAAAATAGGGCAATAATCTCCATATTCTCCTTAAATAAGTCCTATTTAGCCACACTCATCGATATTTTTTTCCTAAATCAGTTTGCATTTAAGAACTTACAATTCAGTACTTAGTTTGCTAAGCGTTCATATTTACGATTAGTGTAACAATCAACCGAACAACGCATGTTACTTAAGACGCCATTAACAGGACTTTTATTTATTGTCTCAATATTTTTTGGTTATTCCCAGAATGGACCTGCAGGAGTTGGGGCTAACAATATAATCTGGCTGGAAGCCAATGATTTGACAGGACCTCTATCCGATGGGTTTACATGGTCTGACAAGTCTGGTAATGGTTTTGACGCTATTGATATAGCAGATGGAACCAATGTCGTAACCCTCACCACTATTGGAGGAAATCAGTATTTGTCATTTGCAGGTATTGTTGATGAGCAACTAGTCATAGCCGATGACGATGCAACGACCAACTTATTGGACAACTCTTCCGAATTCACGGTGATCACTGTTTTCAATACTGGAACTACTGATACAAGAGCAATCATTTCCAAGAGGCTTAGTTCGGGAGGAGGTAGCAGGTCATGGACCATGTTTTACAACTCCGGTTTCAACATGTTTGGTTATGCCGGTGCTACTTCAGTAGGTGGATCCGGTGGTGTGGCCTCAGCTGGAAACCCATATATAGCATCTATGACCGTAGACGCATCGCTTTCCGGAGGGTCGGTTAAAATGTTTGTAAACTCAGACGCAGAAGGTAGTACTGGTTCGAATGTTTCAATACCCGATCGGACAGAAGATATTTTAATCGGTGAATTTAATGATGGAGATGGACGGTTTTTTGACGGAGATATTGCTGAAATTATTGTTTATCGAGATGCACTAAATGGTGGTGAACGCATTGTGCTGGAGAATTATCTGGCCGAGAAATATGGTGTAACTATCACGAGTGATTTCTTTGGTAATTATGCAGATTTCGATGCTAACTATACCGCCGACATGCGAGGAGTTGGAACAGAAGATGGTTCGGCCCTCCATGCTGCATCAGGATTTAGCAGTGGGTTACAACTTGAAGCCACTGACAAACTAGATGATACGAATGAATTCACTTTTGTAGCTCACGATGCTGGAACCGCTCATGCTGATGGAGTGACTGCCAATGTAGATGGAGTGGACGTGACCGAAAGGTGGGCAAAGGATTTTTATATTGAAACCAGTCAAAATGGGGTGGTGGACGCAGCCAGCATTGAAACAAACTTTCGCTTCGATTTCAGCGAAGCTGGCCTTACGCTGAGCGGAGCATCGACTGATTTCGTCTTACTCTATAGAAGTACTACTGCAGATGATTTTACGAGAGTTTTTGCTAATTCATATGCGATAGAGAATACCGATCAGGTGGTGGTATCTATTCCTTCAAGCAGGTTAAGGTCCGGTTACTATACGCTTGGTAAAGGAACACAGATAACCTCGCGAACATGGTACGTACTTCAGAATGGTGACTGGTCAGATTCTGATACCTGGACACTGGATGCAGGATCAGCACCAATTCCCAACAACCCGATGGATGAAGTACCAGATGTAGAAGACGATGTGGTGATCAGAAACGGTAAAACAGTCACCATCCAATCGACTACTAATAACCTTACTGTGGCAAGTGTGACTGTGGATGGAACACTGGATATAACCACTTCCACAGGGCATGATTTTAATCTTATCAATGGACAGGGAATTATTCGAATCAGCGGAAATGGTGGAGCAAGTAATTTTCCTGACGGCAACACCATTGGGTCTAATGGTTTTGGTAATCCGGCGAACGGAGGGCTATTGCAGGTACGTGGTACCGGTTTTACATTTAATCAGGATCGGATTTTCAAGGATGTGCGGATTAGATTGGACAATAATACGGATATTGTTGAACTAGGTGCAGATTTGACTATTAATGGTGATTTTGATGTTAGGTTCGGGACCTTTCAATTTGGCGATGGCTCTGGAACCAACAGAATATTTACTGTTTTGGGTGACTTCTCTGTAGAGTCTAATGGAGGTACACAGGATGGTCGGGTTACTACAGCAAATGTTCCAGCTAGTAGTGCCAGGCATGAATTCAATCTTTACGGTGATTTTCTCAACGAGGGAACGGCCCAGTTTTCGAATAGGACAACAGCCAATTACGGTAGTGAGTCTACCAATGGAGTGGTCGATTTAAACCTTGTTTCGATCAATTCAGATCAGCAGATAGACTGCAATGGACTCACCTATTTTTACCGAATAGAAATAGTGAAAGGATCGATTGATTTTACAGCCAATATCCAGGCTGATGATCCAGCCAATTTTATATTAACAGGTTTTGCCAATGATAATGTAGATGGTGATGTAGACGACCCTGGTGACAATAATAATGCTTTTGCTTTAATCACAGGCACTGCTAGTTTAGGTACGAATGTGAGTGTAAGATTAAATACAACCGGTAATTACTCCATCGGAGCAAACGCCAAACTAATAGTGAATGGTGGAAAAGTTACGAAAACGGGAGGCGCCGCTGTTACTCCATATGGGATAATCGAGGTAGTTGCGGGGATTCTGGAAGTACCGTCCGGTAGTGGTATAACAACTAGAGATGCAGGCCAAATCAACGTGTCAGGAGGTCAGGTTTGGGTAAGCCAGATTAGGACATCCGTACAGGGGAGTGCTGCCCAGGGAGGTTATCAACAAACAGGGGGAACAGTGAACGTATGGGATTACTCTGCAGGAGAGAGTCCTGTACTTGGACAAGCAGCAGGGTCTGCAAACGGAGACTATGCTCGGTTTGCATTGACTTATGAGGGAAATGCTTTTACCATGACTGGAGGAACGCTGAATGTCAAAGATGATACAGGTGCTGGTTTGATTTTCATTAATTCGGATCCAGATAATATCAGTGTGACAGGAGGTACGGTTAATGTTTACTCTTCGGTCGCAGGAAATTCAATAGTTGCTTCAAATGCGCCGTTCTGGAACCTGAAGATTCGGAACAGCAGTACCAATACCACGGCTAAAATAACTTCACAAACATTGCTTAATGGTCCTGGGGGTGCAGATGATCGTACCATTACCGACCCAGATGTGAAAGTGCTCAATGATCTCACCATTGTAACGAGCACAACCAGAACGTCTGGTTCTAATACCTATGGAGGCTATCTTGATTTGTGTCCAGGTAATAACTGTGTGAATTTAAAGGTAGGTGGAGACTTATATATCGAAGATAGTGGAGTATTGGATGTCTGGGCCTGGGATGGCAGTGACAATGACGGAAGTGCAACGGTAACGATGAATGGAGATGAAAATGCCGTGTTGTATATTGGTGATATTACTACGTACACCAACGCATTAGTGGAATTTGAATATCCGGATTCCGGGCCATGGCCATCGGGCTTTGGTTCTGGAGATGAGACTTATGGAATATATACGTTACCCTTTTACAACTGGGTGATTGATAAAGAAGATGCAGTACTATATCTGGCAGCCAAATCACCAGGTAAAGGAGATGGAAGTCCCGGAGGCAATGCGAGCCTTTACAAGACATCAGGTGGAGGTAAAAATCTGAGTAGGTACGCTGTGAGATTGGTAGTCGTTACGAATGAATTCCAGCTGCTTAGCGGTACACTTAATCAAAATGACCCTCTGAGTACACTACAACTCACCGAAGGTGATGGAACCGACTTTGGTACGGTGGGGGATCCGGCAGGTTACGGGATGTATTTGTTAGGGTCAATCACCAATCAGGGACAATGCTTCGTTTATGAAGATGGAACTACTAGAAAAGAGGGGACTGTTAATATTCGGGCTAGCAATGACGTGACGATCAATTCAACTGAAGGAGCTGGTTTCGGAAATTTAGAGATAAATAATGCTGGATTCGAGATTGCGCTAACCAGTGATATTACGGTAGGAAGGCTACAGTATGCTGCCGGTGTGATTGATATTGGAACAAATAATCTTAAAGTTGATGTTTTCGAATTTTTGGATTTGTCTTCCAGTGGCTTTATTCCTCAGGTCGGTGGTCAGGGAGTTTATTCTACATCGGACTACATCCGAATGGCTGGGAATGCTTCTGATGGTGGTCTTTCAATCAAACTTCCGAGATCACTTACGCTTTACGAAAGTGCTACACCTTCATTTCCTGACGCCAATTATACAGAAGAAATTAATATAGTAGATCGAGCATCTTACTATGTAGATGGTCAGGTTTACAATACGCCAGACAGATTGTGGTTTCCCATAGGTACTGAGGCTAATTCGGATGAACGATACACCCCAGCAGTCATGCATGTGGTCGATGATGCCGGAGTGACCTATGATGGGGATGAGTACGTGACTGTACGAGTGGTTGATAAGGTATTGCAGACCACAGATTTGTCCGGAGGAGATGTTCTATCTTATTACTGGAGAGTTTCTACAGAAGGTTTCGATGCTGGCTTGCCGGAAGTATCGTGGATTTTTCAATATGACGATAATGACATAGATGCTGGAGACGAAACAAACTATGTGCCGGGTAAAGTACTAAATAGTGGTGGTTACACTCGATCAGATGATGGCACTGATCAGGCGGTCAAAGATGGTGGTGCCACTGGGAATGCCGGAAACATTGTTGGAACAAATCCCGCGAATATTATCATGTTTAATGGCATCAATCAGGATGCAAGTGGAGATGATGCCAACGATGAAATTGATACGGGTACCGGTGATGGCTTGTACAATCAAGGCAATGTTGATAATAATTGGAGTACTCCATGGCCAGGAACTGGATTCACTCTGGAGGAAGCCAATTATACTGCTGGGGAGAGTGCGCGATTTGATGGTAGCCCCACAGTTTACTACAGTAGAGCAACAGATGGGTCTTGGTGGGAGTGGCAAAGTACCAATAATTGGTCGATAGACGCTGTGGATAAGCATATTGGAGCACCAGCTGGAAGTATTCCGGGTGCTGGAGACGTTGTTGTTGTAGGAAGCGAATATGTTAACTCCCTATCAGGGGGCTCTTATTCCAAGACAGGAGATGGTAGACATCAAATAAGAATCGACGGTTCGCAGGGAGACACAGAAGTAGCAAAAGTGGAATTCGACTCAAGAGATGGCGGGACTGCCCTGAATGTCACAGATATGTCTCGTATAAGAGTAAGCTCAGGAATCACCTTTACTGCAGGTGAAATAACTGGCCGAGGAGAAATGGTTCAGGATGTTGGGCCTAATCCTGCAAATTTTGGAACAATCATTGCTGATATTGGTGAGTTCGCAGCTGATTCTGACAACGGATGGTTCTTTTGGATCCAGGCGAATGGTACTACAGTAGTCAACGATTTTGATGAGTATCCAACTTTTAGAACATTTGGCGGAAATGCTAATCGGTTTTTTCAATTTGGAAAAGAGGTCAACGCTAAAAATATGCTGATTGATAATAATGTGACTTTCCAACTCGCCAATAATTTAACAATTGATTCTGCTGTGTTAGTCGGCTCCAATCAAGAAGGGTTTATTGAGTTTATCGATGTAGGAAGTAATCTTACGTTGGAGTGCTTAGATATACACATGTTCGGAGGCAGTGATTCAAACCCAAATAGCATTTCCGTAGAAAATTCTGGAGTCGACATACATACCTTAAGGGTTAATGGTAATATAACTTTTGATAATGCAACCACTTTCGATCTCGCTTCTTCAGGAACTAATGTGGTTCTTGAATTGACTGGTACTGGTGATCATAGAGTTACAGATAATGCGGGCATTACAATGGATCTGTATAAGATTCAAATGAATAAAGGTTCAGATACAACCAATACTTTCACAATTCCAGACATATTCACAGTAACAGATCCTGGAACAAGCGGAATACAGCCAATTGAGATATTGAATGGATTGCTTGTTATTGACGCTGCTGTTAACTTTAATTTAACCGATGCATCAACAGGTAATTTTTACCTTCCGAATACTTTGAATTCACAGGCCACTTCTGGTTCCGGTGGACTTGAAATTAAACAAGGTACTGTAACTGTTTCTGGTGATGATACTGGAATCATATTAGACGGGTTGTTGAGAATATCCGGTGGTACGTTGGATATGTCCATTACAGGCGATAATGGAAATAATTTTATCGAATACGGGTCATCTGATAACGCTGTAATCGAAGTAACGGATGGGTTTCTACTTGTTGGATCACAGGTCCGTAGAAAACTGACAGCCGTCAATGGTTTGCTTAATTACACACAGAGTGGCGGTATAGCACGATTTGGTATAGAAGCTGCTCCAGCGTCCACGCGTGGAGTTTTTGAAGTAATTAATAGTGGAAGCGAGTTCAACCTTACTGGAGGTGAGTTTACAGTCGTTCGTGAAAATGGGTCTTCAACGGTGGGTTCATTGATCATCAAACCTGATGCAGATGATGTGGATGTGACTGGCTCGACCATAACCATCGGAAGCCCAGATACACCGGCCAATCAAGACGATATTGGTATTGACTCCAACGTAGGTTTGAGTAGTCTTTTAGTGACTGGAAATAATAGCCCCACTGCGAAAATTTACAATACAGACTTAGAGATTAACGCTCTACAAGTTGAAACTGGAGGAACATTTGATGCCAACGGATATGATTTTACCGTAAATGGAGATTTTGACAATGATGGAACCTATATTAACGGTGGTACGGACATCAACCAACAGACCACCTATTTTCCTTCAGGTTCAGCACAGCAAATTTTGGGTACAGGAACTTCGGATTTCTTCAATCTAGAAAAGGCAGGTTCAGGAACCCTAACAGTGGGTAAGGAGATTACTATTGAGAATGATTTGAGTTTATTAGATGGAACAGTCGCCACTGGTACTTCAGCTGTCAATGTAGAAGGTGACATGGTTCATGATGCTATTCATACCAGCTCATCTGCAGGCCCTGGAATTGTATTCAATGGAGGAGACGCTCAAAATCTTGACACATCAGTAGATTCAGGGGAATTTGGTGTGTTGACCGTAGATAATTCGAATGGTGTAGAAATATCAGGAGATGGTAAAACCTTCCTAGTTAATGATAAGATTATTCTAAGTTCTGGTGTATTCAATATCGGAGGTAATCTTTTGATCATGAATGAAGATGCCATTTTTGAAAATGGTAGTGGCGGAACCTCCAGATCAGACTTCAATACCAATAGCATGGTTACCGTTAATGCGAGTATTACAGATAATGGAGTTCGGAAGTTATTCAGTGACTCATTTACCGGGTCTTACTTATACCCAATCGGACTCAATTACTACACTCCGGCGGAAGTAAATGTAACCGACCTTTCAGGTTCCACTGGGGATGATAATCAGATCACTATCAAGCCGATTGAGGATATTGCCGGAGGCATACCTGATGATGGCGATGAAGTTTGTATCAGTCCAGATGAAACGGGAACTGCGACAGGAACTACTGCCAACAAACTGATCGATGCTGGACAGAATTTTACCAGTACAGTGACTGTGGGCGATGTTGTGGGGAACGTAACAGATGAGACTTATGCGAGGGTAACAGTGATCGATTCAGATACAGAACTTACTTTGGATCAGGATATTATGGAATCTGGCGAAGACTACCAGATTGGTCCGGATTTCGTTGATGTTGACAACATCCTTCAGTTCTATTGGCTGATTAGATCAGCTAATGTCGAAGATTTTGATGGCTCCATAAGGCTCTATCATACCAATAATTTGGAAGCGGTAGACAATACACTTGGCCTTGATCTCACCAACTATGCACCTGCACGTCTTTTAGATGCTAGCTCTACCTGGGACAAGGGATATAGTGCTGATCAGTTTGATGAGGTCAATAATGTTATCGAGTTTAGCCTTATCAGTGGCGATTATACGGATTTTACCAGTGATGATCTGGCCGGTACATATACGGCCGGAATAACGGTCGTTTCCAATACCAGTACGGCTTTGTGTGGAGGGGCTATACCGGATGAAGTACCGGAATATGTTACCATAGCTACTGCCACACAAGGTGATATTAATGATTTAAGTTCGTATGATACTGCGCCAGGAGGAACAGTGCCTACTTTAGGCGAATCACCGGATTTAAGGGTCGCAGGAGATTTTATATTGAACTTAACAGACCAATTCTGGAGATTTAGAAAAGTAACCATTGAATCAGGTGCTACCTTGACTATTTCAGGTTCGGGTGTCAATTTAGGAACGTTAACGGGTGATGGAACACTTCGATTGGTTAACACTAATTCACTGCCTGCTGGCGAATACACTTCCTTTGAAGCAGATGAAGCCTGTACCACTGGTGGAGGTTTTGAACTCAATGTATCAACTGGACAGAGTGTGGATCTTGCGCTTCCTTTTGATCGATTAAGACGCTTGATCTTATCAGGAGATGGAGAAAAGGTGCTGACCAATGGATCCTCATTTGATATTTGCGAGAACCTGGAGATCCTTGATGGTGGTTCATTGACGCTTGGAGACAATACTTCGCTGAATGTGGCCGGAAATATCATTAAAGATGCTACGGCCACTTTTGATGGCGATTTTAACAATGCGCTTATTGTTATGGATGGGTCTTCTCAGCAATCCATTGATGGTTCTTTTACGGGTTCTCAAGCTATTCAGTCACTGGAAGTGGATAACAGTACAGGTCTTACCGTAATCAATGCAGGAGATGATAACGTGGAAGTTGAGGACCTGGTTATGACTAGCGGTATTATCACCACGGATGCAGATAACTCTTTAATCATTCTAAATACTGGTAGTATTACTGGAAGCTTTAGCGCAAGTACTTTTGTAGATGGTCCATTAGTTAGACGATTAGAAACCAGTACCGATGTTCAGTTTTTTCCTGTGGGAGATGGTACAGTTTATTTGCCATTTGCGGTAAGTAATACCCAGGGATATGGCGGTACTAAGGACTGGACAGTGCAATACCACAGTGAAAACCCAACCACATCCACCAGAATAACGAATGTGAATGCTACCTATGATTTTACCACCTGGAATGATGAGGTGAACGATGCGAATTCGGTAGTATTCAAACAAGACCTGTTTGAGGTAGATGTAGCTTCTCCAGCCACTGCTGATGTTAGACCATATTGGGATGGAGATACCAATGCAGGAGCAAGTCAAGACGCATGGGAGTATTTAAGAGTCATGGTTTGGAATGCTGTCGATGAAACATGGGACAGTTATGGAAACGGAAACCTGAGTTATTCAGGGATGTCCTCAGGAAATGGGTCCATAATATCAGATACAGATTTGAGTTTTAGTACCAATTATGTGACACTTGGTTCCAATGAACCAGTGCCATTACCAGTAGAGCTGGTTGATTTTAAAGCAACCGTCAAGGAAGGCCTGGTGGTATTGGATTGGCAAACAGCCTCAGAGCAGAGCAATGATCGATTTGAAGTAGAGCGAATTAATAAGGATGGTGAGTTTGAGACGATCGGTACTGTGAAAGGCTTTGGGGACTCAAACGAGTTGCTTTCATACCAGTTCATAGATAAGCAGCCATTCAAAGGCATTAACTATTATCGCCTGCGCCAGGTTGATTATGATGGACAGTTTGAATACAGTGGTATCGTGGTAGCTAATAACGATAGCTATTATCAAGGAATGAAGGTAGAAGTTTATCCCAACCCAATCGTAGGCCCAGAGATCAATGTGCGAGTTCAGACGGGCGATGAACTTAGCGCCTTGCAGTTTGTGCTGTTGGATGCTTCGGGCAGGGTATTGAACCGAAAGCAATCAGAACCGTCCCTGGGTTTGGCAGACTATAAGGTTGAGTTTAGTGAAGAAATAGGGTCAGGGTTGTTCTACCTAATAGTGGTGCAGGGAGAGAATAAACAAGTAATTAGACTCATTGCTCACTAAAACCCATTAACCATATTAACAAAATGGCTGGCCATGAGGCCGGCCGTTTCTGTTCTTAACACGCTCTTGCTAAGGCTGACTTTTTGAAAACCACTTGCCTCAGCTAATTCAGATTCCTGAGCTGTAAAATCTCCTTCCGGTCCGATGAGTGTTAGAATATTAGCATGTTTCTCAATCAAGGTGCCATAATAGGGAAGCCCTTGTTCCACCACAGCAATGTGTTTAGAGTCGGCTTGTGCTTTAGAAATGAAATCTTTGATCTTGATTAATTCGTTGATCTTCGTGAGGTAACCATTCTTTGATTGTTTCAAAGCACTGACAGCTTTCTTCTCCAATCGATCAATTCGCAGCTTATTGCGCTCGCAGTTTTTGGTCAATATAAAACTGATCTCATCCACTCCCAGTTCACAAGCTTTTTCCACAAACCACTCGATCCGGTCGGTGTTCTTTGTTGGGGCAATAGCGATGTGATTGTAAAAAGGCTTCCGGTCCATCTTTTTCCTTTCTATGATCTCAAACTGTGTTTTTTTCTTCGAAACCTCGGTTAAGCGCACATGGAATTCACCACCTCTACCGTCAAATATCCCTACTTCATCACCAGCCGATTTACGCAGTACTCGGCTACAGTGCTGATGTTCATCTTCAGGGAGTTCCAATGAACCATCGTTGATGTCTGGATGGTAGAAATAGATCATTGACTCGAAGATACTCAAGTATTCTTACTGTGCTTAAAATATTCTCTGGGAGTGCATTTTTTGATTTTCTTGAAAGCACGATTAAAGGTGGGTTTGGAATTAAACCCTACCGCTAAGGCCACTTCTAAATAGGAATCTTTGGGGTTGGATTCAATACGTTCTATGAAAGCATTGACTCTATAGGTGTTGATTAATTCGGTGAAGTTCTGATCAAACTGTTCATTGATGACTCTGGAGAGCGTGTGGGTAGCTGTCGGAATCATATGAGCAACATTCTCGAGGGTTAGATCAGGTCTCAAATACAGGTTGTCTTTGTTGAGTATCTCTAGTAATTTGTCTTTTACCTGATTGATTTCGTTTGGATTGATTTTGTTGTCCTGATATTTCTTCTTTTCACGCAGTACTTCTGGGTGCTTCACTGCATAAAACGCCAAAGCAAAAATTATAAGTGAGAATAATAGCCAGAGTACATCGATCAGGTTTTCAGAGATGTAGAGCAGGTCTGTTTCGAAGATTTCACCTGTTAGGAAAATAACCGCCGCAGCGAACCATAGTGTGAGATAAACTGCTTTGATATTGAGAACGCCATTAAGAAAGCGGAGGTACTTATTTTGTTTTTCAGATAAGTGATCCTGGTTCGCATATCTAATCATTAGCTCACGGCATTTCCACCAGTAAAACCCATTGAATAGTAGGGAAATAAAACCAGAAATCGCAAAATACGGAAATAATTCTTTGTCAATGATCAGATAGATCAGTACCTGACCATCAATCAATAAATACGGGATATAGATGGCAATTTGTAGAACTGCTGGGATAAAATGGATCCAGACATTTCGGGTTTTTTCTACTACCAGAAGTTTCTGGATGTAGAGGTAGAAAATAGGGCCATAGGTAAACAGAATGAGTTCAGGGACAAAGATCAACTTCGGTTGCCAGGTAAAGAGGTCCGGGTCAAAAGTGGAAGCACGACCTAAAAGTGAAATAGTGATCAATACGAGTAGAATTGAAAGAATGGAATTAGCACGTTTGTTTTGATTGCGAATGGTGTTGATTGCAATTATTAGCAAGAACCCCTGGATAGACATAATCAGTAAGAAAAACATGTGAATGGTGTACGAGCCAATGGAAATATCTTCCCAAACTTCTACCGATACTCTCACAACTTCACCCGTGTGTTTGATGTAGTGTACCCGGTTCGGCAATGCACGGCCATTATCTCTCGCTTCCACTGCATCCCAATTACCTCTGGTTATTTTAAAACTAAGCGTATCAGTATCATGTGTGATTCTCAGTTGGTAAGTGCCATCAGCCAATCGCTCAAATTGGCGATTTTCTAAATCAGGTAACCAACCATCTACATTGCTTGCAAGATAGAGCGAAGCATCATGCGGGGTGTTGGAGGGCACCTGCTCAATGATGATTGTGGTATTGTACCTACTGATTGGTTTAGCTAATCCACATAGGCAGATGGCAAGAAATAGAATGCATAAAAATCCCTTGTTGTTCACCGCTGCTAGTTAGGTTGTTTGTGAATCTCACAAAATTAATCGAAAATAAAAGTTACTATCTGAAGGATTAATAATAGGACAATCAATCAATTATTAAAGTATCAATTTATAAAATGAAGCGAACAGCGTGTTTTTATAGTGGAATTTCAGGGTCATGTTAAACTTTTGATATACCTAATTCCAAATTATGATGAAAAAAACGTTACTCACTGTTTGTTTAATTGGCCTGAGCTTGTTCCTGATGGCTCAGGTTTCTAATGATGATCGGGTCTTACTCCAGGGCTTCTACTGGGAGTCGTCACACGACTACCCTGAAGACTGGTATGAATATGTAGAGGCCAAAGCCTCGGATATGAGCGCTGCTGGCATTGATATGATTTGGTTGCCACCGCCAAGTGATGCAGGTTCGCTGGAGGGTTATTTGCCCAGAGAGCTCAATAATTTTGCAAATAATTATGGGACTCTTGCTGAGCATCAGAGCATGTTGTCAGCGCTGGATGGACATGGTATTGATGCAATTGCTGATATCGTAATCAATCACCGTGTTGGTTCTAGTAACTGGGTAGACTTTACTAACCCTACCTGGGGCACGAACTCAATCACTGCTGATGATGAAGTCTGGAGTCAGCCTGCTTACAGCTCTGTGGGGTTGAGAGGTAACTACGATACTGGAACTCCATATGCTGCTGCACGCGATGTGGACCACACGCAGACGTTTGTCCAAAACGATATCAAGGGTTTTCTTGATAACCTGAAATCGCTTGGTTACGATGGCTGGCGATACGATTTTGTGCATGGGTTCGATCCGTACTACTTCACTGTTTACAATGGACATTCCAATCCGACTTTTTCTGTTGGCGAAAACTGGAGTCAGGACAAACAAGTTGTTCAGGACTGGATAGACGCCACTGGATCTACCGCATTTGACTTTTCTACCTACTACGCTTTAAAAGGAGTGATTCGGGACAATAATTATTCGTATCTGGCTTATCAGGGATCGCCTGCAGGTGGAATCGGCTGGGACCCTAAAAACTACACCACATTCATAGAGAATCATGACACGCCAGATTACGATCCTAACAACAACGTATTGAATGGCAATAATGTAGGCCAGGCTTATGCTTACCTGTTGACACACCCCGGAGTGCCGTGTGTCTATTGGAGTCACTTGTATGAGTGGGGAGGAAGTGTTACCAGCGAAATAAAAGCATTAATAGCCGTCCGTAAGGATGCAGGCATCCATAGTCAAAGCCCAGTGACTGTTCACCGCAGTGAAAATGGCTTATATGTAGCTTCAATTGATGGTGACAACCACACGGTATATATAAAAATGGGCTATTCCAACTGGGGCGATCCATCTGCTGAAGGCATGGGAGGAACCTGGACGCTATCCGCTTCAGGTACCAACTATGCTATCTGGGCAGAGGGCTCAGGAGGAGGTGGTGGGTCTACCATGACCATATATTCACAAAATTATACCCACGCCTATGCCTGGGATGATAACCAAAACCCATTACTGGGTAATTGGCCAGGGACAGCCTTAACCGTAGGGTCGAATGGTTGGAACGAGGTAACCATTGCTGCAGAGTGTTCTAATGTTATTTTCAGCAACAATGGTGGAAACCAAACTGCCGATTTAAACACCTGTGATAGTACTCCTTACTATTACAATGGCCAGTGGTATGCTTCCGACCCAACTAGTGGCGGGGGAAACACCATGACAGTTTATGCTCAAGGTTACACACATTGCTATGCGTGGGATGCCAATGGTGCTTTGTTAGGAGGCTGGCCCGGTGCTGTTATGAACAGTGCAGGTAATGGATGGAACGCAGTTACCATACAGTCAGATTGTTCCAATGTCATTTTTAGCTACAATGGCGGAGGCCAAACTTCGGACCTGTACACCTGTGGACCAGAGGCCTATTGGCAGAATGGTAGTTGGTCTGGAAGTGCCAGAACAGCATCTTTTACGGTAGGTGAGCTGTCGGTTTACCCTAACCCATTCTTCGAAGAGGCTCGTGTTTCATTCCGGTTGGAAGAAGCTGCACATGTACAACTGGAAGTGTTCAATGCTTCCGGACAAAACATTCGGGTTCTAGATCAACAAGCGGAGATTGGAGATCATCAGGTGATCTTGTATGCAAGCCAATTGCCACCATCCAAAGCGATGTACATCGTACGGCTAAGTGTTGATGGTGAGGTGTTTACGAAAAAACTTATTGTCCGGTAATTCATGCCATGTGGTCTGTTTGCAATATAAGGCCCTAATCCGCTATGATGATTTATTCCTATTAATAAATCAAACTTCAATGATGATGAAAACACAATTAAAAAATTTACTATCCGTTTTTTGGCGATCAATTTTTGCCCTAACGCTCTTAACGCTGATATGGTCATGTGAAGAACAGTCTGGTGAAAACGAACTCCTTGAAGCTCAACGAGCGATCGAAGTTGTAGATGTTACGACACATGATGGGCGGCCATTTTCTACTCAGACAAACGCGTCAAATGCTCGATATACAGCCGGTCCAGGTGGCGGAGTGATGATGCAGGGTTTTTACTGGGACGTGCCAGCAGGAGGTACCTGGTGGGAGGTAGTGGAAAGTAAAACAGCAGCCTGGTCCAGTGCAGGAATCAATGCCATTTGGCTACCACCGGTATCCAAAGCACAAAACGGTCCTTATTCTATGGGGTATGACCCAACTGACTATTATGATTTTGGGGACTTCAATCAAAATGGAACGGTGGAAACACGATTTGGCTCTAAGACAGAATTACAGTCGTTGATTTCAGCGGCGCATTCTGAAAATATGGAAGTTTATGCTGACATTGTGTTGAATCACAATAGTGGTGGTGCATCAGAAGCAAATCAATATACCGGCACCAATACCTATACCGATTACACAGGAGTGGCCTCAGGAAAATTTCCCAGAAGCCAGCATGATTTTCACCCCAATTGGGTTCACGGAAATGATGAAGGTGTATTTGGTGGATTTGCAGATATGTGCCATGAAGTGCCACATGTGCAAGATTGGCTATGGGGTCGGTCTGATGCAGTTGGTAAGTATTACAAGAATGTGATGGGCTTCGATGGGTGGAGATTCGACTATGTAAAGGGCTTTGCTCCATGGGTAATCAGTACCTGGAACAGTAACGTGGGAGGTTTTTCGGTAGGTGAACTATGGGATTCAAATGTGGATTACTTAAACTGGTGGGCCAATGAAGCCAATAGTTCTGTTTTTGATTTTGCTGCCTATTATAAAATGAACGATGCTTTTGACGGAGGTAATCTGAATCTCCTGAATGACGACATGATGTGGAAGCGTAATTCGTATAAAGCAGTGACTTTTGTAACCAACCATGATACTGATGAGATATGGAATAAGATGCTTGCTTATGCATACATATTAACTCATGAAGGGTATCCTTGTGTATTCTATCAGGATTATGAATCCTGGTTGGACAAAAGTAAATTGGACAACCTCATCTGGATTCATAACAACAAAGCCACAGGAAATACGAGTATTCTCTATACTGATAATGATGAATACATTGCTAGAAGAAATGGTTATGGTGGTAATCCTGGGTTGGTCGTTTATATAAACAATTCCAGCAACTGGGTAGAACGCTGGGTGCCAACCAACTGGAATAGTACACAGATAAAAGATTTTACGGGCAATTCTGGATGGATTCCCACCACACAAAGTGGAGGCTGGGTAAAAATCCAATGCCCTCCAAACGGCTACAGTGTGTGGTCACCGAATATCTAGATTACGCACAGTTGTTCACATAAATCAGGAATTTGCTTAGAGAATGCCTCTTGTAGTCTTGCTCTGAGTTTAATTCCTGTTTTGTTTTCAACAGGTCTACCATCTATTTCATGGACAGGAGTTAGTTCTCCCATCGTGCCAGTAGCGAAGACTTCATCTGCATTGTAGAATTCCACCAGGCTCAAATTTTTCTCCTGAGCTTTGATTTGTTCTTTTTCTGCTACTTCCAAGACCAGTCCACGGGTTATGCCGTGTAAGCAAGCATCAGCATATGGAGTGTAAAGTACTCCATCTTTAGCCATAAACAGGTTGGTGTCATTTAGCTCAGCTACAAATCCCTGATGGTCCAGCTGGATCGCTGCATCTACTCCAGCAAAGTTCGCCTGAATCTTTGCCAGTATATTATTCAGGAGGTTGTTGTGATGTATTTTGCTATCAAGAAACTGAGGATTGTTTCTGCGCTGAGTGCTGGTAATAACCTTGATGCCATTCTCATTGTCGTAAACCAAAGGTTTCCATTCGGCCAAGACGATTAGACAAGGTCCTGATTGATTCACCCTTGGATCCATTCCAGAAGTCACTTTTTCTCCGCGTGTTAGTGTAAGCCGGATGTGTGTGTCATGTGTCATGCCATTGGATTCTAAGGTTTGTTTGATGGCACTTTTTATGAATGAGCGTTCCGGAACCTCAGTGAACGCCAGGGCTTTGGCTGACTCGTACATCCGGTCCAGATGTCTGTCCAGACAAAATAATCCTTCTTTATAGCGTCTTAAGCCTTCCCAAACCGCGTCACCACCTTGCACCGAAGAATCAAATACGGATATTTTGGCGTCCTGTCGGGGAACCAGGCTATTTCCCACCCATATCTGAATGTTTGCATTTTTTGGGTTAAATTCTTGAAGCATTCTGTCTTTGTTTACGATGAATCTGAAAATTATGAGAAAATCCATACAACTCCTCACGCTGGTACTCATCTTTAGCTGTGCGCCAAAGAAATCTTCAGATAACGATAGCTGGCAATTGCGCGGGTTTGAAAAGGCTGATGATGTCAATCCTATCTTACTACCAGACACGACCACTCGCTTTACTGATCCCATAAGTGGTGCGTCAGTCAGGTGGGAGGGGAAGGATGTTTTTAATCCTGCTTCGGTGGTAAAAGAGGATACACTCTTCATGCTATATCGTGCGGAGGATTTTGTTGGGAAGTTTAACGGCACTTCCAGGATTGGTTTGGCTTACTCTCTGGATGGGGTCCAATTTGAGCGATTAGCAAAGCCAGTATTCTATCCCAACAACGACGCGTTAAAAAAATACGAATGGGAGGGGGGTGCTGAAGATCCACGAATTGTTTTGCGAGAAGATGGGACTTATGTGATGACCTATACTGCTTATGATGGAAACCTTGCCAGACTTCTTGTGGCCACTAGTAATGACCTTCGAACATGGGTAAAACATGGATCGGTTTTTAAGGATTCGACGGATGTCAATAGCTGGTCAAAGTCTGGAGCAATAGTGAGCACCTTAAAGGGAAATCAACTTGTAGCAAAGACGGTTAATGGCTCCTATTGGATGTATTTCGGAGATACAGACTTGTTTATCGCCACATCTGACGACTTAATACATTGGAATCCGATAATGAATGATGAAGGTGATTGGCGGAAGGTGCTTTCTCCTAGAAAAGGGAAATTTGATAGTGATTTGGTAGAGCCCGGACCTCCCGCTATGATTACGGATAAAGGAGTGTTACTAATATATAACAGTCGAAATAGGCTTAGTCAGGGAGATTCAAGTTTGGCAGATGGTACTTATAGTGCAGGTCAGGCATTGTTTAGTATGGACGACCCTACTCAATTGATTAACAGATCTACTGATTACTTTTTCACTCCTGATAAATCGTATGAGATCACCGGACAGGTGAATAATGTCTGCTTTATTGAAGGGCTCAGTTATTATCAGAATAAATGGTTTCTCTACTATGGAACAGCGGACTCCAAAATTGCCGTAGCAGTATCCGGACAGTCCAGAGATGGGTTTTAAGGATTCAGGGTAATTAGTCCATAAGATTCGATGATGGCTTTTGCTGATTTACTGTCCAGATAATTGATGAATGATTTTACCGCATCGTCATTCTCTAGTGTGTAATAAACGCGAAGACCCCTTTTTAGTGGATATGAGTTATTGAGCAGATTTCTTTTGGTGGGAGAGCGATAGCCATTTGAGTCTTCAGTAGCTAACCTTAAATCGTGTACTCCCTGTGAGAAATAAGCGAAACCAATAAAGCCTATGGCATTGACATCTCCCTGTACTTTGGATAAAATCTCCTTGTTTTCTGCAGAAACCACTGCAGATCTGGTTATTGATTCGATGTTGAAGTGGCTGGTAAAGAAACGCTGGGTTCCTGAGTTTTCATCCCGTATGATTGGAACAATGGTTCCCGGTTTTCCACCGAGTTGATTCCAGTCAAACACCTCTCCCTGATAAATAGAGTGTACCTGATCGTCTGTCAAAGAATCCAAAGGGTTGTTTTCATTGGCAATTAATACGATCCCATCATACGCGACTACTTTTTCTTTTACTGAATGATTGGCTCCAAGTTCCCGGTCCAGATTAAATTCAAAGGAGGATAACCCAATATCGGCTTGATGGTCTTTGATTGCGTCTAGTCCCGTTCTACTACCTCCACCTTCGATGGTGACATGGATGTTTGCATGGGTCTTTTCAAAATCTTTCTTCAAGTCAAGAAATACTCCATGCATGGACTCACTTCCTTTTAGTTTGATTTCATAAGTGTCAGTGCTACTTTGATTACAGCTGATTAGTAAAAGAATGGTGAATAAGCTTGAAAATGCTGGTTTCATGAGATGCTAATTTTCCACGAAACTAGACCCAGACATGCACTTGTGGATTCTTCATTGGGTTAACAAATAACTAAGTATCTGTTAAGTCAAATTAATCAGCTTTAATCGCGTATTTGTAAAGTTTTTGGTAGTATTGAATTGATTCGCTCAGCAATTTCTGACAATGCGAGGGAAAGATTTTTTTTCGGGTTATTCTTTTGGAGAAACCGGTGGAATTGTGAACGTTGTTGTACCAGTATTTAGCCCAAATACCATCTTCAGGTAACGCTCCTTTATTCCAGTGCAACATGTTGGAATTGAATGGTACATCTAGTTGATCAAAGAGTTTGATGAGTACTTTTTCTGGGTTTTTCAGTACTTCATTGGAATCCAGAATGACACACTCACCACCTAAAAATTCGTAGATATCATATTGACGCTTTACACCAATATCGGTCATTTTAGGATTGGGAATAACCTTTGCAAATGAGGTAATGAGTTGCTCAGGATCTCTGATTAACAAGATATTTTGATATTGTTTAAGAAAGCCCAGATCCATTTCTATCAAGTGATGCGCCATGTTTTTAATAAACACCTGACCAAATTCTTCCTTTGTTTTGTTAATCCATTCAATGACCTCTGCAGCAGCGGTGGGTTGGCTTTGGATGATCTCTTCTTTACCGGGGTGATCTGCATTCGTAAGGTTCAGATAATAGCCATAGAAGGGTTCGTCCATGACTTTAAAGGCTCCATGGTTTGCGAACGAATACATGGTAGCCGTGGAGATGTTGCGCGGTGAGGATATTAGGTTTAGAATCATAGAAGCACTTTTCTGATGACCCAAATTAAACTAAAATGTGCAATGAGCGTTTCGAATGCTAATGATACGTCTTGGTGCCTTATTGATTTTGACCTTATCACTTTCCAGTTGCATTGATTTTAGCATGGACCCGTCTGAAATGCAGGAAGAGTTTTCGGAGGCGTCCTTTCAGCCAGAAAGCACTACGATTGAAGTATATTCAAATCACATGCATTATGTGCATATCCTTAACAATCGTCCCAATCTTGTAGTGTTTGTTCATGGGTCACCCGGTTCATGGAGTGCTTTTGCAGATTTCATGAAAAGCGATACACTGCTCCAGTATTTTGATATGATCTCTGTGGACCGGCCAGGTTATGGACTGTCAGATCGAGGACGGCCAGAGCCGGGTTTAGAAAGACAGGCATACCTACTTGCTCAAGTATTGAAGGCTTTTCATCATCAGCGGATTGTGCTGGTAGGTCACTCGTTGGGAGGACCTGTGATTGCTCGATTGGCAATGGATTATCCAGAGTTGACACAAGGACTGGTACTCGTAGCTCCATCCATCGACCCGGAGCAGGAGAAATATGAGTGGTACAGAACCTGGATAGATAGCAAAGTGGGAGGGTGGTTGACGCCAACTGATTTTTGGGTGAGCAATGAAGAAATTTTACCGTTGAGGCAGGAGCTAGAAGAGATGTTACCTCTTTGGGATCGAATCAGTGTCCCGACGATCGTGATTCAGGGAACTAAGGATATGTTGGTCCCGAAAGAGAATGCTGAGTTTGCAAGACGTATGATCAATGATTCGTTAGTGGATATTCGCTATCTCGAGGGAGCGAATCATTTTATTCCGTGGGGTCAGCCAAATGCCATTGAAGAAGCACTCCTTGATCTAGCTCAATAGTCCACTGTTTCTACCAGCTTGCCACGGCTATTGAAAAAACGCCATGTACCGGACATTTCTCCAGCGACATAATTGCCTTCTGAAATGATTCGGCCTTTTTCATTGTATTCCTGCCAGGTTCCTGTTTTTAGTCCATTGATATATGAACCAGTGGCTTGCAGCGAGCCATCTTCAAAGTAGTATTTTGCATCTCCATGAAGTAGGCCGTTGCGGTAGATTTCGTCCGATTGGATAGTTCCGTCTTCATAGTACATGTAGTATTTTCCATTACCATTTGTTAGATCACCTGATGTTAGTTCTTCGCCACGGGGAGTGAAGAATGGACTTGCTTCTATAAGTGCTCCGAGTTTCCACATCTGTTCTGCTTTAAGCTGTTCGTTTTCATAAAACATTCCCCATAGCCCATCCTTTTCATTGAGAACATAACTACCAATCATTCGTGGTTTACCAGAGTCATGGTAATAAATCCACTGACCCTCTTTTAGTCCATTTTTATACTTTCCTTCATAATCAAGAGCACCATTGGGTTTAAAGTATTTCCATAGTCCTGTTCTCAGATCATTTCCATAGTCCCCGATAGAGTAGAGTTTTTCAGGTTCGATAAAGCTTAACCATTTTCCGGTTTTTAATCCCATTTTATAAGTTCCTTCAACACTAGAAGCCCCATTTTCGAAGTATTCTTTGTACGGGCCATCCAAAAGTCCATTTTTGAAACTATACTGCTTGCTTACCCGGTTATTTGGGTAGTATTCTTTCCATGTTCCGGTTTTAATTCCGTTTTTGTAAAACTCTTCTGCCTGAACCCGCCCGAATGAGTAGGTGTAGGTCCATTTACCGTCTGGTTTACCTAAATTGTATTCTTTGATGTAATTCACATCGCCTTGCGGAGAGTATTCAATCCATGTGCTGTCTTTTTTTCCAGTGGCATAATGCCCCTTCAATGCTAAAGACCCATCTTCGTAAAACTCCAGATATGGCCCGTCCAGGATGTTGCTCTTGTAGGTAGTCTCATTGATGATGACACCATATTGGTCAAGTTTACGACTGTTGCCATTTCGTTCGCCATTTTTGAACGTAATGACTTCATGCAGTGCACCATTGGGGTAATAGTACTTCCATATGCCTTCTTTTTTTCCGTCCTTAATTTTACCAACATATAACACATTGCCATCAGGGTATCTGGAAACATATCCACCATCCTCCATGGTATCGGCATCAAAGAGTTTTTCGTCAGGAGTGATCATTTCCTCTTGTGCAAAGAGGCAAGTAATGACGAATAGGTTGAAAGCGAATAGTAGTAATTTCCTCATATGGTATTAACGCACTTCAAAAATCGGGCAAAACAGGTTAAAGTGAATGAAGAAAATTCATTCCATTGATCCAATGGGATAAAATTACTGATTTTAATGAACCCGTTTGTCTTCATTTGATGAAGGATATCAATTTTTCCTAAGTCTTTGATTTTAAGGTAATTGTTGGGTTCAAAATGGTAATCCCATGGCTGCTCATTCACACAGAAATAAACATCTTTTTCGCGCAATAAGTTTTCAGTAATTTTTTCTGCGTGCCTGTCTAATTTCGGGCCTTTTAAGTGAAGTGTAGCGCTATAGTGGTGTCCCCACCAAAGCATGTTTCTAAAAGCAAAGACCTCTTCGTGCGTAAAAAGTCGTGGA
Source organism: Marinoscillum sp. (assembly GCA_024305105.1). Taxonomy (GTDB): domain Bacteria; phylum Bacteroidota; class Bacteroidia; order Cytophagales; family Cyclobacteriaceae; genus Marinoscillum. The sequence goes on along the minus strand of JAMWZA010000001.1, from coordinate 82,472 downwards.
TAGTCTAGTATAAAATAGGGTAAACCCTTGTATTGCTCACCCTTGGCGATTTTACCTGCTTTAAGAAAAGATCCCTCTGGGAAAGGAAAATCAGATTGTTGTATTTGGTGATGAAGAGCTCGCTCGATTTCGGATAGGTATGCGATAACCTTTTTCGAAACATCATTTTTGACTTTCAAAAAATGGTTGTCTGCTAAAATTGCAAGCTCTTCATCGGTTGGTGTCATGTTACCACTTAATTAATGCAGAGGCCCAGGTAAATCCACTACCAAAAGCTGCCATACAGACCAGATCACCTTCTTTGATCTTCCCTTCCAGATGTGCTTCACTTAAAGCGATAGGAATAGAAGCTGCCGTAGTGTTGCCATAGCGCATGATATTGTTGTAAACCTGGTCATCTCCCAAGCGCATTTGTTTCTGAATGAACTGGCTAATTCGAAGATTGGCCTGATGAGGAATGAGCATATTGATGTCTTCGGGTTTGTATCCGTTGGTCATCAGGGCCTCATGGATCACTTCACTAAACCGGGTCACGGCGTGCTTGAAAACAAAATTTCCATTCATGTACGGGTAATAGCTGGTATCATCTGGATCTTGTTCATCCATGATTTTATCCACCCATCGGTTGGTCGCTGGACCAATCAATGCCAATTCTTTGGCATGCTTACCTTCAGAGTGTAGATGTGTGGATAGGATGCCTTTTTTATCGTCTTCCGATCTGGAAAGAACAACTGCTCCGGCTCCATCTCCAAAGATGACCGTAACGCCTCTGCCACGAGTTGATTTTTCCAATCCACCCGAATGGTATTCACTACCGATGACCAGGACGTTTTTATACATTCCGGTTTTGACGAATTGATCGGCTACAGATAGTCCGTAGATAAATCCACTGCATTGGTTTCGAACATCCAGTGCGCCGATTTCTCTAATGCCAAGTTGTTCTTGAACCTGAACCCCTGGTCCTGGAAAGTAGTAGTCCGGACTTAAGGTAGCAAAGACAATGAAGTCGATATCATCAGGTGTAAGGCCAGCATTCTCAATAGCGATTTTCGCCGCTTTCGTTCCCATGGTAGACGGCATGTCGTCTGTTTTTGGGTCGATCCATCGGCGTTCTTTTATTCCTGTGCGTTCTTGAATCCACTCATCGGTGGTTTCCATGAACTGTTCCAGATCTTTATTGGTAACTACGTTTTCAGGGACATAGTGGCCTATTCCTTTGATGCGTGAGGTGTACATGTTGTTTAGCTTTTAGACTTGCTAATATAACCCACCTTAGCAAAAACGCTTACTCCAACACGCGTATTTCTATTCTTCTATTGAGTTCACGGCCGTTTTCCTCATCGTCGTTGCTGGCTAGAGGGAGTAACTCGCCATAGCCCACTGCTTTCAACCTGTCGGGTGAAACTCCTTCACTGATGAGGTATTGTCTCACAGACTCAGCTCGTTTTTGGGAAAGATCCATGTTGTACTCGTGGGTGCCGATATTATCCGTATGTCCACCTATTTCCACTACGAGATCTGGAGATTTAAGCATGAGCACATAAATTCTACTCAATACTTCCCACGATTCAGATTTGATATGAGCGGATTGAAAATCGAAGTAAATATTATTAATGACCGCTTTGCGACCACCACGAAATTTACTGCCAAGCATCTCCAGATCCACATCACTATCCTCTTTTGCACCCTGGTACAGCGTGGCATAATTCGTTTTCGGTTTTAAATGCTCGGGAACACGTACTTCAAAGTTTAGGTTTAGGTCCGGTTTGTCAGTTGGGATGTAACTTTCAAACTCTCCCCGGTACAATGTTTCACCACTGATTCGAATCTCCGTTTCAAATTTTTCCCGGTTGAAGACGTTTACGGTGAATTCACCTTTCTCATTAGTGGTATTTCTAAAGACTTCATCTTCATATACTACAGGTAGGAAACGAACTTCCACACCTCTGGCAGGACGACCTGTGTTAAGATCGGTAACGACTCCACGCACGGGAATTTTATCTTCCTTGTGGAAGTAGTAAAGGTCGTATTCACCTACTGAGTGTAGTCGGTTCGAACTCAAGTAGCCACTCTGGTCACTTGGTGTCACCTCAAAGTTGATATCATTGTCTATGGTATTTATTGGAAACCCCATGTTGACGGCTTCTTTCCATTCCATTCGTGTACTATCAAACTCTGACCTGTACACATCATAACCACCCATAGAGGATGGTCGGTCAGAGCTGAAGTAAAGAATGTTGCCTGAATGCGAAAGAAATGGGCTTTCTTCTTCATAAATGGAGTTCACCTTACCATTAATTCGTTGGGGGATGGTCCATTCTCCGTTCGAAAGTCTCGTTTCCCAGATGTCCTTATTTTTTACGAAAAGCACATAGTTTTCCTGATCGTTGATGAAAAAATGAGACTCCACATGCCTGTTTTTCAGTTTAGAGTCAAACTCACGAGGTAGACTCCAGGAGTTCTTATCGTATTCGCTATACATCAGATTCCCACCGTCTTTGGAACTATAGAAGTAAAGCCGGTTGTCATTATTCAAAACTTCTACCTTGGCGTTTTCGTAGCTAAATGCTCCCAGTACAATTAGCGGAGCAGGATCAGACCAAAGAGAACCCTTTTTCTCCGAATGATAAATGGTATAGTATTCTGCCTCATGGTGGGAGTCTTCGGGGTTTCTATTGGATGCAAAAATCAACTCTTCATGACCATTGAAAAACGCAGGTGATATTTCTGAGTAGATGGTATTAATCCCTTCGGGCAACCGCTCTACTTCGTACTCATCAGGGTCGTTGTAATAGGGAATCGCCTTATCTATTGTTTTCAGCATGTCACGGGTTTCGCGCATGATGATGGCTGATTTGTATACATCCAATTCCAGAAACGCCTGCAGGTGTTCTCTGGCGTCTTCAAATTCATATCTACTTAGGTGGATTCGCCCTAGCCAGTAGTTGTAAAACTTGTCGGTTTTACCCTTGCTCGCTTCAAACTCAAGTAACCGTGAAATGTCACCACCACGATCAAATGTAAGCATCTCCGCTATGTATTGATAATACAGATGGTCCGTCTCATTCGGATGTTCTTTTTGGAACTGGACACACATGTCCAAGATCTCCTTGAAGTCCTCCTGATAAAAAACGGTGCCCATTTTCTTCAGTTGCTGCCTTTTTGATTGGGCATTCGAAATCTGAGCAATGCATAAGAATACAAGTACAAAAACAAATTTATTCATCATAATGATCTTTGTGCTAGACGATCAAAGGCGGTGATGGATAAACTACTACCTCACAGAGAAGTCTTTTATATGTGTTGTCGGTTCTCCTGAGGTATCGTGTATTTCAAATCTTTCTTCGTGTATTATTTGTCCACCCAACAAGATTTCTACTTTGAAAATCTCGTCAGAAATGATTTTAGTACTGTACCGGCCGGTATTGTCAATAGTAGATCCAAAGTACTCATCCAGGTATTGGCTTGGGTGAAATCGGATTTCAGCATTTGTTAAAGGTCCCTTGATCTGGTTGTCAAAAATTCTGCCCTGTACTTGCACTTTTTCTACCTCCCAGAAGAAGTAGATGTCATAATCTCCTTTGGTATGCAGCCGATTGGAAACAAAGTAACCAGAGGTCTGATCAAAGTTCATTTTGAAGTGAAACTCGTCATTAGGAGAGTTGATGGGCCATCCCATATTTTCCGGCTCTGACCAACTAAAATTTTCAGAATTATATTTAGATACGTAGACATCATACCCTCCGATGCCTCCTGGTCTGTCGGAGCAGAAGTAAAGGGTAGACTCATCCGGAGATAGGTAAGGGCTGTCCTCGTTGAATTCAGAATTTACAGAACTATAAAACGGACTTGGCCTGCTCCATTTTCCAGATTCAGGATCTTTGAAGGATTCATAAATGTCCAATCCATCACTACCTTCATCCGAAGCAAAAATGATCCGATCTTCATGCTCATTGATGAAAAAATGAGAAGCCAAATGGTTGTTGGATACTCGTGCGTCGAATTCAACTGGTGTGGTCCATCGGGTGCCGGATGCCTGACTGTAGAATAGGTCACCACCTTTGTCATCACTGAACAGGAATAGTTTTCCATCGTCATTCACTACTTCAATGTTGGCGTTTTTACGACTGAAATTCCCAAGGTTTGGAATTTCTACGGGCTTTTCCCATCCATTGGCTCCACTTTTGGCATAATAGATCACAAAAGGCGATTCGCCACTTTTACCTCTGTTGGATGCGAATAGTAGTTCTTTCTTTTCTTCAAAATAGACTGGACTTAATTCGGCCGAAGCAGAATTGACTGGACTTTCGAGTTGGTGGATGGAGTAGTTGTCTGGGTTATCAAAGTAGTTCTTTAACTGTACTGCATGAGCGATCTTTTCAGCAGACTCTTCTGTGTCAGCACCACCAGTATACCCTGCGTTTTGCTGGAATTTTTCAAAAGCTGCAGTGGCTTTATCTAACTCATATCTTCTAAGGTGAATCTGACCAAGCCAATAGTAATAATGATCATCTGTGCTACCATACGTGTTTTCGAACTGAAGGTAATCTGATACACTATCATCATCTTTCTTACCGGATAGATAGGAGGTAATACTGATTTTGTAGGGTACGTCCCCGAAATCTGGGCTTATTTCCTGAACTTCGTTGTAGTTATTGAGTGCTTCAGAGTAGCGATGGTTTTTTAGAAATTCTTCCGCTTTGTCGTACAGACGCACTTCTTTTTGGCCGTAAGTACTTAGGGACCAAAAAATGGTCAGTGCGGTAATGGTTAATCTTAACTGATTGTATACTTGTGAGCTTTTCATCCTTTAATCACATTTTGTCACAAGTTATTTAAAAATAACCCTAGTCAGAAGTGTGTGTCAGCGAAATTGTTAATTGACCAACTTGATTTCAATTCTTCTGTTGAGAGCCCTGCCATTTACTTCATCATCATTGGACGCCAATGGTTGTTTGGATCCATATCCAACTGAAGTAATCCGGGAGCTTTCGATACCATTTTCAACGAGCCATTTCTTAGCTTCCAATGCTCTGTTTTGAGAGACTAACTGATTGACACGCTCATTACCAATGTTGTCTGTGTGTCCAGCGATCTCAATCTCGTGTTTTGGATTGTCGTTTAGGTAATCCAGTATTTGATTGAGTCTGGGTAGTGATGCTTCAGTGATGATGCTTGTTCCATACTCAAAGTAGATATTCCCGACATAGATTTGATTACGAATCGGCTCGTTATTTCGAACTGTCCTGGAATTAGAAACTTTACTGGTGAGTGATTCTTTTGGTTTCACTACTTCAACTGGTTCATTTAAGGCTATGTCATCTGATGCACTCTTCAACTGATTGGTTTGAGTAGGTTCAGGTTGGTTTTTATACTTCTTTTCGAGGGCTAACCGTTCCTCGTTAGATATGTCCTTAGGAATCACATAGAAATCCTTGTAGTGTGTGATGGAGGCACCTTTGGCGTCATGAACTTCAAATTGTTCAGTCATTAATGTGTCGATGCTGTTAATGACCTCAACTCTGAAAACTTCATCAGAGATAAGTTCTGTATTATACCTTCCGGTCGAATCCAACGGAGATCTAAAGTACTCATCCAGGTATTGCGACGGGTGGAAACGTATTTCCCCTTTAGTGACGGGCTGTTGCGTAAGCGCATTGATGACTCTGCCTTTAATTTTTGTTTTTTCTATTGACCAGAAAAAGAAGATGTCAAAATCCCCTTTGGAATGGATTCTATTAGAACTGAAGTAACCAGAGTTTTCATCAGGATTCATTTTGAAATGAATTTCATCATCAGGTGAATTTATTGGCCATCCCATGTTGACTGGTTCAGACCAAAGGTTGGTTGCGTCATCGAAGGTAGAAACGTACACATCGTATCCGCCAACACCACCTGGGCGATCAGATAGAAAATAAAACCGAGACTCATCATGCGAAAGAAAAGGGCTGTCCTCGTTGAATTCTGAATTGATATTTAGGCCAAAAGGATGTGGTTTTTCCCATTCTCCTGTTTCAGGGTTTCTAAACGACTCCATTAAGTCGAGACCGGTTTTCTTTCCCTCTGCTGCGAAAATGATGCGGTCTTCGTGTTCATTAATATAAAAATGAGACTCTAAATGGGTAGAAGTGATTTCGCTATCAAATTCTACAGGTTTTGTCCACCCGTTAGCGTTGGGTTGGCTGTAGAAAAGATCTCCTTTATGAACATCCTGATAGATGAATAATTTACCATCTTCGTTTACCACCTCTACGTTGGCCTGATCACGTTCGAATGTACCCAATATATCAAGTGGTGTAGGGGCAGACCACCCGGTGTCATTGCCTTTTGCATGGTATATTTTGAACTCATCCTTGTCAGGTGATTGTCTGTTGGAGGCAAATAGTAGCTCGTCTTTTTCCTCTGAGTAAACAGGGGTGGTTTCAGCAAATTCAGTATTTATGGGGCCTTCTAGCCGATGAACTTCGAAGTTGTCTGGGTTATCAAAAAAGGAGACTAGTTGTTCTGTTTCTGCTATATAATCTCTGGTTTCTTCCTCTATTTCTTCACTTTTATAACCTTTTCTACTTAGAAAGTTATTCCACGAGTTTACTGCTTCTGGAAACATGTATCGATTGGCGTAAATACGTCCCATCCAGTAATGAAAAAACTTGTCATTTTTGGACTTGAACTCATAGAACCTGATCATTTTAGCGAGAGATCGCTCGCGGTGCTGTGGTAAGATCAAATAGGAAATCTCAAGTCTGTATTCGGAGTCCTTAAAAGATTTTCCGGTGGACTCGATTTCTTCAAAATGATAGATGGCCGCCTCAAAATCTTCTTTGTAGAATGCGTCGATTCCGCGTTTGTATAATTTTTCCTTGTTTTGGCCAGTGCTGATGTTTGATATCAGGAATAGGGCCAATGCTGTTAAATATGTTAACCTCATCATTGCAACCTTCTTTTACTACATACAATATTAGCTGTTAACCTGCTTGAAATCAGGTGTTTGTTGGTTAACAAGGAATATAGTTAGATGAACGAGAATAAATCATTCACTCATCGATGAATGGTCTGTTTTAGGCTATGAAGGCACAATTAAGGTTACTATTCATCCCGTAGTGTTTTAGCTGGGTTCATTCTGGCGGCTTTAATCGTTTGTGAAAGCACGATCACACATCCAATAATAAAAATAGGTAACGCCCCGAGTATAAGTTCGAACACATTGAACTCCATTTGATGAACAATACCCTCTGTCAGGTTTTTATACAAGTAGTAGCTCGTGGGTAGAGCGATGCATGTAGCAATTAAAAACAACCAACTGAAGTTCTTCGAGATGATCACGATTAGGTTAACAAGCTCAGCACCAAGGACTTTTCTAATGGTCAACTCTTTCATCTTCACCTCGGTGGTATAAACGACCATTCCGAACATACCCAATAGCGATATGGAGATAGCAATAAAGGCCAGCAACCCATACATTTTGGTTTTGGCTTCCAGATGCTGATAATAGTCCTGTATTTGCTGGTTATAGAACGAAGCTTCCAATTCATGGTTTGGATCGATTTCACTCCAGATTTTGTCTAGTTTCTCAAGTGTGGATACCATGTCCTTGCTTTGAATTTTGAAATTGAGATTGTCAAAACGGTCTTCGTTGAATTGGAAGGCAAAAGGCTCAATGCGGTTGTAAATAGTGCCGTAATTAAAATCCTTCACCACTCCGATGACGGTTCGATTGTTCTGATAATACCGCACCCTTTTACCAATCGCTTCATCAGGTGATTGAATGCCAAATTTTCTTAGAAAGGATTCATTCACAATGATTTGATCACTGGAAGCCCCATCAGTGAAATTGGAGCCAGCGATGACCTCATGGCCGAGGTTTTTCAAATAATTTACGTCAACATAGTTAGTGTAGGTAGGAAAACTATCTGCGTCATCTAAGAGTCGTGCATGGTCCGAATTCGTATTGCCTATACTTGGAATGAAGGCTGACTGGGAAATACTGATTATTTCAGGAACTTGGCTGAAGGCAGTCTTTAAGATTTCCGGGTCATTGCCTTGCACTTCTACATTGAGAATATTTTCCGTGTTGAACCCCAGGTCATAATTCAGTGCATAGCGGTATTGCTTCTCTGTGAGATAAACCAGTGTTGCAAGACCTATGGATAAAATAAACTGTACGGCTACCATGACTTTGCGTAGACTTATTCCTCGATCACCTTTTATCGACATGCCTTTCAGAATAGTGATTGGTTTAAACCCTGACATGAGACTGGATGGAATAAGACCTGCAAGTATTCCCACGATTGTAGCGAATGCTATGAAATACAAGACAAGCTCCGGGGTGAGCTCCAAAGTTGTTGTTTGCCTGGTGGAGTAAGTTAAATCAATAAAGTAGGGCCGGATGATCATGAATAGCCCAACCGCAATGACCAAAGAGAACAATGCAACGAGAATGGCTTCAATAATGAATTGGTTAAAAACCTGTCCACGACGGGCGCCGATTACCTTTCTAATGCCAATTTCTTTGGCTCGTTTTAGAGAACGAGCTATGCTTAGGTTGGCATAATTAAAACATGCAGAAAACAGTACAATGAGCGTTAGAATAATGATCTGCTGAATGTACGACCGAGTCATGGTTGGTCCGATTTCGTTGTACTTACCATCACCAGGGAATACATCCTTCATTGGCTCCAGATGCAGGTGCATGGAGAATGTTGATGCTTTTTCGTTTTCCTGTTTTGAAATATCAGCCAGGTGTTTTTTAATCATCTCAGGATTGCCATCTTCTGGAAGTAGCAAATACACATAACTACTCCACATGGTTGCCCATTCCCAATTATGAGAATATTCTTCATCCTTTTTCAACGTGCTAATAGAAGCAAGTGCATCTACTTGTATATGTGAGTTTTTTGGAAAGTCTTCGAGTATTCCTGTAATGGTGTAAGTGCCTTTTTTGAATTTGATGGTATTCCCTAATACATCGACTGATTGGAAGATTTTTAATGCGAGTTTTTCTGTAAGAACGATGGAATTGGGTTCGGTCAGTACCGTTTCAGGATTGCCAGAAATCAGCGGGAAGGAAAATACGTTGAAGTAATTGGAAGACACATAATGGCCGGTGAAACGGTAAAGCTTTTCGTCCCTTTCCAGATCACCCCACATACCTTTATAGATTTGGATTACTTCTTCAGCACTGCTGTATTCATCAGCTAGTTTCTGACCGGCGAGTAGTGACGTAGAGGCATACTCATTGCTCTGATCAAGATGGTTAGTGCGTGTAGTCGTGACCCGGTAGATTCGATTGGCCTTGTTATGAAAAGTGTCATAATTTTCCATTTCGGTGATAAATGAAATGGTAATAAGCCCTACAGCCATACTGATGGCAAGACCTACGATGTTGATGGTTGAAAAGAGTTTTTGTCTTTTTAAGTTCCTTAGAGATACGGTGAAGTAGTTTTTAAAAATGCCTAATTGATTCATGGGGAGCGGATTTTGAGGGGATTTAATAACAGAAGGTCTCAGGAGTTTGATTATCTCCAGATTGTATTTCCTTCGTGCTTTACTTGGACCATTGTCCTTGCAGTCTCTGTAGAAACGTTCTTCCAGATCGCCTTGCAACTCTTCATAAAAAGGCTCTCTGCAGAGCGATCGCAAGATTTTTGCTAAGAATTTTGGTGGGTTTGGAAAACTCATTGCCCTTGAGGGATAAGGTTCCACAATTCGTCGCGTACACTCTTCGCTTCATTTAGAGCATCTCTTCCGAGGCTTGTCACCTGATAAAAACGTTTTCGTCGGCCACCTCTTTCAGAAGTGGCTCCACCGTACTCGGATTGAATGAATCCCTTTTCTTCCAGACGAGTGAGTGCGGTATGTAAAGCACCTCGGCTCACCGATCTTTTGGTTCGTTCCTCTATTTCGTCTTGTATAGAGACACCATATGCATTTTCATTAAGTACAATAATGGTGAGTAAAACGATCTCTTGAAATTCGCCCAGGTATGTGCCTTTCATTACTTTGTTTCTTAAATGAAGACCAAATATAATTAAATATTTAATTCTTAAATGAAGACTAAATGAATTATGTGGGTGAATTAGCTAAAAAGGGTGTAGTTGCCGAATTGGTCGGAGGGTGCAGCGGGTTGGATCAACGAGTCGTCGTTGTTTTCCAATTCGGTGATACGAGGACTTACCGCATGCATTAAAAGCTTGTCGTCAGTTACCTCTGTGAGTAACGATTCCGCCGTATCGAGGGAAAGGTCATCCTCCAGCCAATGATCGGCCATTTTTTTGGTGAGTATAGCTGGCATGTCATCACTATAAGCGCCTAATTTATTCCCGGCTGGTACGGTGATCATGTTGAATGTATGCGATGATTTTCCTTCCAAATCTTCAAACTCCTCATAAACTCCTGCTATCCCAAAAGCAGTGTGATATTGGTAATAACAGAAGTAAGGAACTTTTTGCTTTTTACTGACTTGTTTCCAGACATAAAAACCATTTGCAGCGATCAAACAACGCGCATTTTGTATGGCTCTCTTGTACGCGGGACGCTGAAAGGCACTATCACTGGTGAGGTTAAAAAGTCTGGGTGAGAGCGTTTTGTTATTCGCCATCTGTTTGGTTTGCCCCCAATGAAAGAACTGAATCATATCCTTGCGATTGACAGCAACCACGGGCAGTGGCTGAGTAGGTGCGGCATTGTAAGAAGAAAAATCATCTACCGGAAGCTCGGCACTCATGAATTTCTCCAACTCTGGACGCTCGCAAAACATGGTGTATCTATCGTACATTAAGCGGAAAGATAGCAATGCTTTCAGTGCATAGCTACACTTGCTGGCAAAATTCCAAAGCCTTTCGCTCAGACCAATAGACTTTTTCTGGATTGATGCTTATAAAGCCGACATGGCCACCATGGGCGGTTGTCTCTAAAGTTACATTAGGTAGATCTCGAGTCAGGTTATGATCCAGGCTTTCTGGAGTTAGAAATGGATCATTTTTTGCATTTAATATCAGCGTTGGGACTTGAATGTCTTGAAGAAAGTATTTACTACTACATTTCTCATAATAGTCCGATGCGTCTTTGAAACCATGCAGTTTGGAGGTAAAAAAGTCATCAAACTCCCTGATCGTCTTAATTTTTTCTAAGGGCTTTGTATCTATTTTTCCAGGCATTGCTTCTGCCTTGTCTCGTACTTTTTTGATGAGTGTTCCTAGAAAACGGCGCTCATAAATTTTACCGCGAGTGGTGCTTAAGTTATCAGCTCCTCTGCTTAAGTCCAAAGGTGTACTAACAGCAACTGCTGCTTTTATCTTAGAACTTCGGTTAGCTTCACCAAGGTATTTTAGCGTCATGTTTCCTCCTAAACTGAAGCCTACTAAATAGACGTTTTGGTAATTAGGCAAGGCATGATCAACCACTTCAGCCAGGTCATCTGTGGCGCCGCTATGGTAAAATCGGACTGCTCGGTTCATCTCGCCACTGCATCCTCTAAAATTCCATGCCAACACATCATACCCATGATTAAAAAAGTGTTTGGTCATACCCAATACATACGATCGGTCACTGGCTCCTTCCAGTCCGTGTTGGATTATTACCAGCTTTTTACTGCGCTGTTTCCGCCAGTCCAGATCCAGAAAGTCACCATCAGATACTATCAATCGCTCTCTTTCAGCGGGTACTAACCCCTTTACCTTTCTGAAAAGGGCCGGATAGATTGTTTCCAAATGTCCTGAGATGAACCTTTTTGGTCGTTTATAAGAATAATTGTCTGAAGCAGGCATTGAAAAATTTTGAAAACTTTATATTGGTTTTTGTATTTAATTTAAAAGCCAAATTAAAAGATTAAGATATGTTGGAGAAAAACCCACATAGATTAACTTTGGATTTGATTTGTTAGGGTAAAAATAACGCTTATAAAATGGCTGAAGTAATCAGAATGCCAAAGATGAGTGATACCATGGAAGAGGGTGTCATAGCGTCTTGGATAAAAAAAGAAGGTGACGAAGTAGAATCTGGTGATGTACTAGCTGAAGTTGAAACGGATAAAGCAACCATGGAACTGGAATCATACCAGGACGGGGTGCTGTTACATATAGGAGTGCAGGAGCAGGAAGCTGTTGCTGTGGATGGCGTAATTGCCATCATCGGAGAAAAGGGAGAAGATATTAAGGGATTGCTCAAGGATCTTGAAAGCGGTTCAAACGGATCTGCGGATTCTGAAGAAGCCAAGGAGGAAGAGAGTTCTGAGGAAGAAGCTAGTGAATCAGTAGATACGTCGGATATCAATGCTTCGGTGATCAGAATGCCGAAGATGAGTGATACCATGGAAGAAGGGGTAATCGCTCAGTGGTTAAAGAAAGAAGGAGATACTGTAGAGGCTGGAGATATTCTGGCAGAAGTAGAAACGGATAAGGCCACCATGGAACTGGAAGCCTATGAAGATGGAACTCTTCTTCATATTGCCATAGAGGATGGCGGATCAGTACCAATTGATGGTGTCATTGCGATCATCGGTGAAAAAGATGCCGATTGGAAAACATTGCTGAAGGCAGAATCTTCAGGTGGTTCTAAAAAATCAGAAGACAAATCGGAAAAGAAAGAGGAAAGCACAAGTGCTTCATCATCTGCTCCTACTGCCCAATCAACTCAAGAAACAACGACCGATGGAGGAAGAATCAAAGCTTCGCCATTGGCTAAAAAGATTGCTGAAGAAAAAGGTTACGACTTAGGTCAAATTCCTGGAAGTGGCGACGGAGGACGAATCGTAAAGAAAGATGTGGAGGATTTCAAACCTTCACAAGCTCCTGCTTCTGCGCCAGCAGCCGAAAGTAAAGGAAAAGAAGGTGCAGCAGTAGTTAACCTACCTAAGGTCGTAGGCGAAGAGAGTTATACTGATGTGCCTGCATCTCAGATGAGAAAAGCGATCACCAAAGGCTTAATGAAGAGCCAGTTTGGCGCTCCGCACTTTTACCTGACCATGGATATCGATATGGACAAGACGATTGAGGCTCGTAAGAGTATCAATGAGTTAGCTCCTGTTAAAATATCATTTAATGACATTGTGATTAAAGCAGTGGCTGCTGCTTTGAGACAGCATCCTGATGTGAACACGTATTGGATGGAAGAGTCTAAGAGTATTCGCAAAAATGATCACATTCACGTAGGTGTGGCCATGGCTATCGAAGATGGATTGATCGTGCCTGTAGTGAAGTTTGCAGACAATAAGAGTCTGGCGCACATTTCCACTGAGGTGAAGGAATTTGCACAGAAGGCCAAAGCCAAGAAAGTGACTCCTGATGAAATGCAGGGAAATACGTTTACCGTTTCGAATCTTGGGATGTTTGGAATCGAGGAATTCACTTCGATTATCAATGCTCCGGAATCATGTATACTAGCAGTTGGTGCTATCAATCAGGTTCCGGTTGTGAAAGATGGCCAGATCGTACCAGGTAATCGCATGAAAGTAACGCTTACTTGTGACCACAGAACGGTAGATGGTGCTGTTGGTGCTTCATTCCTGAAAACATTGAAAGGATTCATCGAAGATCCTGTTAGGATATTGATTTAATAAGACAAACCATAAATTGAATGTCCCGTTATGAAATGACGGGACATTTTTATTTTATAAGCATTATACAAAAAATGGAGAAAATCAAATCGACAACTGTCATCGCTATAAAGCACAATGGTCAGATCGCTATCGGGGCGGACGGTCAGGCAACGATGGGTAATACCGTGGCAAAAAGCAATGTGAAGAAAATCCGAAAGTTGCAAGATGGAAAGATCATAACAGGCTTTGCTGGATCTACTGCCGATGCGTTTACCCTTCTTGAGCGATTGGATGAAAAGCTAGCGACTTATACGGGTAACATGAAAAGAGCAGCTGTCGAATTGGCGAAGGACTGGCGTACCGACCGCTACCTGAGGAGGTTGGAAGCCATGATGATCGTAGCTGATAAAAACGAAATTCTGGTTATATCAGGTACAGGCGATGTGCTCGAGCCTGATGACGATGTAGCGTCCATTGGTTCGGGAAGCATGTATGCCCGCTCAGCTGCAATGGGTTTGAAGCGTCATGCCACCAACCTTACCGCAGAAGAAATGGTACGTGAGAGCTTGAACATCGCAGCAGACATCTGTATTTACACCAATCATAATTTAGTAGTAGAGACGCTTTAGTTTGCGGTTAATACGTAGGTCCAAATACCTTTATTTCGGTATTGAACAGAAGGATTAGCTCAAATAGCTTTACGGACAGTTAGCTAGGAGAGCAATTAGACGAATTGTCATTGAATAGCACGGTTGCGTAAAGGCCATTTCTTGAATAGGAGATGGCCTTTTTTACTTATCCAGGTGTTCGTAATCAGCGATAATCGTATACAAAAACTTGACGTTAGGCAGATCAGATGTCACCTGTAGAATTTCTTTTACTTTATCTGTGAGTTGGCTAATTGCCTCATAATTTAGGCCATCTACACCAATTTTTAGCGACTTGCGAATCAGATTGACTTGCTTATCACTGAGTCTTTTCACCTGAGGAAACTGGATCTGATAATCTGAGTCTTTTTTCAGAGTTTTAATGCTGTTGATCGATTCACGTTCTTTTGTTTTGATCACTGTAGTGCCAGCAGCGAGATCTCCTAATCGTTGACCGTTTCTGGATAAAGTGATGGAGAGTACCGCCACAGCTCCATAGAACAAAATATCTAATGGACGAATAAGCCATCTGAGTAGGTAGTTGCCAATACCTGGTGCTCCTCCATCTAGTTTTACTACTTTAATGTCCCGAACATGCTTGCCAGGAGACTGGCCCTGCATGAAGTGTTCGAATAACAGCGAATAGAGCATTGCGGGGATGGCAAAGAAAATCCACACCAAACCACTATCGTCACCGACTTGTACACTAAGCAATCCCACCAAAAAGAAATAACAACCAATAATGAACAAATCCAGTAAAGTAGCCAGAATGCGGTCACCAAGACTTGCCAGTTCCAGGTTTATTTCAATATTTTGATTGGTAATAAATTTTGTCATAACTGAAAGCCTTGTTATTTTGTCGCATTCATCGCTAAGATATGCGCCAAGGACTTTTTGTAAAAGTAAATGAGGACAAATGGCTGGGTTTTGAAAAGAAACTCACCAACATTGAGCGTTTATCTGCGGATGAACTCTCAGAGTTATATGTACACCTTACAGAGGATTTAGCTTTTGCACGTGCTAAATATCCTGACACTGATCTGGTAGTCTACTTAAATGGACTTACCCTCAAAGTTCATACCCTCATTTACCGCAACAAACCTGAAAAGACCAATCGGTTTGTCCGGTATTGGAAATACGAGCTGCCAGAAGTGTTGCATTCTTCCTACAAGTATCTGTTGTACTCATTAATCATCTTCTCAGTAGGGATTGCTATTGGAGCACTTTCAGCCGCCAATGATCAGACATTCATTCGGTTAATTCTTGGAGACCAGTACGTCAATATGACGCTTGAGAATATTGAAAATGGAGATCCCATGGCTGTTTACAAACAGACTTCTGAAGGGATGATGTTTTTCGGAATTACCATCAACAATATTCGAGTTTCACTTTTGGCCTTTGCTATGGGAATTTTCTTCTCTATTGGAACTGGATATATCCTATTTTCAAATGGCATAATGGTCGGAGCATTTCATTGCTTGTTTTTTCAGAATGGCTTATTCGATGAAACGATTATGACCATTTGGGTGCATGGTACATTGGAGCTCAGTGCCATCGTAATAGCCGGAGGAGCCGGCTTGGTAATGGGCCATTCATTGTTATTTCCAGGGACTTACCCCAGAGGTCATAGCTTCCAAAAAGGAGCCAAAAAGGGTTTGAAAATTGTATTAAGCTTAGTGCCATTCTTTATAGTGGCTGGGTTTATTGAGTCATTTATCACCAGACATACCGAGTGGCCGTTTTTAATTAAACTAGCCATCATCGTAGTGTCTGCGTTGATTGTTATTTTCTATTCGTTTATACTACCTAACCTACATAAATATGTCAGATCAGAAATTCGTTCTGTACCGTCAGCGTGACTTTAGTCAAAAAATGAACATTACTATTGATTACATCCGTGAGCATTTCTCTGGATTGATCAAACCGATTCTTATAATAGCCATTCCAATGGGCGTTATCTATGCAATCATCACTTCCTGGATGATGGGAGGGTTGGGCAATATGATGGATAGCCCTGAACAGTCATTGGAGTTTATGATGCAGGCTCAAGCGACCAATATGGTCAATTTGGCGGTAGTCCTGGTGGCTTACTCATTTCTAATAGCGGTTATTTGTACCTACATTAAGGAAGCCGATGCTGGTAGGAAGCATGAGCCAATGGATCTGATTAAGTTATCTTCCAAATATGTTTTAGGACTGATCGGGTTGATGTTTCTGTGTGGGTTGGTATCTATTGTGGGGATGATTTTTCTTATCATTCCGGGGATATATTTGATGGTGGCTACCAGTCTTTCTGCTTCCATTTATATGTTTGAAGATATTTCGGTGAGTGATGCTTTTAGCAAATCGTTTAAATTGATTCGGGGAAAGTGGTGGAGTACTTTTGGACTTATGATTGTTTCTGGAATCATCGCGTTCTTGATAGGCTTTCTCTTCGCCATTCCTTCCTACATCGTTTTGTTTGCTGATTTCTTTACCAATCAGGAGTCGTTGGAGAGTGATCCTTTTTCAATGTTCCAAAGCTTCGATACCTGGTATGGTAGCTTGATGACTGCTTTTTCAACAGTAGGGTCGTATTGTTCATACCTCGTTCCCATTATGGCGCTTTCATTCCAATACTTTAACCTGTCAGAGCGTATGGAAGGAACAGGACTTAAAAGTCAAATTGAAGACTTTGAGAACCTTAGTTAGTTTCGTTCTATTTCTAGCCATAGCTTTTTTCACTTCAGGGTTCGAACTATCCGGAACCGAAGAGTTAAGACAATTTGATCAATCGGCCTTTGCCGAATATCAGGCTGACCCAACATTTGATTACTCAACTGATTATGCCAAATCCGATTCAGTAATTGCGCTGTTGATCCTGTATTTCATGGAAATGCTTGGTTCTTTTTTTCAGTCCTCTGGGTTGGAAAACTGGTGGCCTTTCATCTTTCGATTGTTAGTTGTTTTGGTTGTATTGGCTGTGGTATACTATATTCTAAAATACCGCTATGGGTCGGTTATCGAACGAAACACCAAAACATTCGCACCTGCTGGGGTTGCTGTTACCGGCGATGATCAGGTAGATTTTAATCGACTGCTAGAGGAAAGTAAAGCAGCTGGAGATTATCAACTGGCTATACGTTACTTGTTTTTGAAGTGTCTCAATGACTTGCATCAATCTGAGGTCGTCAAGATCAACCCATGGAAAGCTCCGCTCGACTATGTGGATGAACTGCCTGGGGATAAACAAAAACCTTTTTCTGATCTGGTCAACTTATTTGAAATGACCTGGTACGGGGAATATGCTGCCGATAAGGTAAACCTGGACCAAAGTGTGAAACTGGTAGAATCAGTCAGGGCATGAGCAAACGGGAAAAACGACTTTATCTATTTTTAGCTGTCTTCTTTATCCTTTATGTGGTGGTAGAGCAGTACAGGCCTGAGGAACTGGTTTGGGTACCTACCTTTTCTCAGAAGGATAAGCAACCTTACGGTGGATATGTTTTATACGAGCGACTAGATGACTTCTTTGAATCAAAAGATTTGTCTTTTCAGACGATTTATGAATTGGGAGACACCACCGAACAAGTATTGGTTTTAGCGACTGAATTTGCTCCATCGACTGAGGATGTACGTGTGCTGATGCACAAAATAGCTCATGGGTCTGATGTCTTGATTGGGGCTAGTTATTTTTCAGAGGAGTTTTTAGATTCGCTCGGTCTTGAGCAGGATAATGAATTTTTTGAGCCATCTTCTATGAATCCAATAGATTCACTAAAAGTGAGTTTTGGAGAAGAGGCAGCGTATTATCCAGGTAGATTGTTACTTACGGCATTTGAGAAGGACTCTACTTGGACGGTTGGAGCTAGCAATAAAAAACCCGTTTTGATTTATAAAGACTTTGGAGAGGGTAGACTGGTGCTGACCACCGTGCCACTTGCTTTTACCAATTATGGACTGTTGAAATCAGATGGCTTGAAACTACCAGCAATGGCGTTGAATCTCTTAAACACGGGTAGCATCGTTTACAATCGGTATTACCACAGTGGCAGGATGGAGTCTCAAACGCCACTTCGGTATTTGATTTCTCAGGCTCCATTGCGCTGGGCACTTAACTTAACATTATTGGGAGTTATGGTGCTGTTGATTATTGGAAGTCGCAGAAAGCAGCGTGTTATTCCATTGCCGGATCCCAGAACGAACACCACGCTCTTGTTTATTCAGACGATGGGTGGACTGTACCATCGTGAAGGTAAACATGCTTCTGCTGCACAAAAGTTGATCAGTCACTTTTTAAAGTCAATCAGGGAAAAGTACTATATGAAAGAGCTGTTTAGCGAAGAGGCTTATGCTCAATTGTCATCAAAGACCGGAGTGAAAAAATCAGCGGTTATACAGACTTTTGAGATCATCCAGCACGTAAAAAACGGCGGTGTGGTATCAGAAAAGATGCTCACTGAGCTAAATGAAAAAATTGAAAAGTTTAACATAAAATAGATGTCAGAATTTACGAACAGAATAGATCTGAAGGCTTTTTCAGAAAAGATCTCACAGTTAAAAGAAGAGGCTCAAAAAGCGCTTGTTGGTCAGGAGCAGCTATTGGACTTACTCCTTACTGCATTTTTTGCCGGAGGTCATGTATTGATTGAAGGAGTTCCCGGGGTGGCCAAGACATTGACCGCTCGACTATTGGCAACCATGACCAAAGCTGATTTTAAACGGATTCAGTTTACACCGGATTTGATGCCTTCCGATATTTTAGGGACTTCTATTTTCAATCCAAAGAATACCTCATTCGAATTCAAGTCAGGGCCAATTTTTTCGAATTTGGTACTCATCGATGAGATCAATCGTGCGCCAGCCAAGACCCAATCAGCGCTTTTTGAAGTGATGGAAGAAGGGCAGATTACCAACGATGGTACGGTCTATACCATGGAGGATCTGTTTATGGTGATGGCTACCCAAAACCCCATAGAGCAGGAGGGAACCTATCGCTTACCTGAGGCACAGTTGGATCGATTCTTATTTAAGATCAATGTGGGGTATCCCAGCACGGAAGATGAGACAAAGATCCTGAGTTTACAGAACCAAACTTCTGGGTTCAAGAAACTTGAGTTCATCAGCGAAGTAGTCACCAAAGAGGAGGCCATTGAACTCAGAAAGAACCTTGCCGATATCACGGTGAAGGATTCATTACTGAAATACATCGCTGAGCTCATAGCACAGACGAGAAGCCACCCATCGCTGTACCTGGGAGCCTCTCCAAGAGCTTCTATTGACCTGCTAAATTCCTCAAAAGCCTATGCTGCCATGAAGGGTCGGGATTTTGTGACACCCGATGATCTACAGTTTCTACTAAGACCGGTGATCGAGCACCGCATACAGCTAACACCAGAGGCAGAGCTGCAGGGGATTAGTGTGGAAGAGGTTACCCAACAGATTGTTCAGCAAGTAGAAGTGCCAAACTAAGTGAAGGTTTTCGTTACAAATCGATTTTACTATCTGCTCACGGGTTTGATCATCGCATTTGTCTTTGGTCAGTATTTTGAACATGTTTATTTGCTAACCAAAATAGCAGCAGGAGCATGTGGTTTCGCACTACTGATGGATAGTTACTTACTTTATTTACGAGGGAAAGTGACTGCTCGAAGAATAGTGAGTGATCGATTGTCCAATGGTGACGAAAATGAAATCATTTTGGAACTGGAGAGTCGTTATGACTTAAATGTGCTAGTGGAGGTCAGGGACGAAGCACCACCTCAGTTT
The DNA here is from genome assembly GCA_024305105.1 of Marinoscillum sp. Classification (GTDB taxonomy): domain Bacteria; phylum Bacteroidota; class Bacteroidia; order Cytophagales; family Cyclobacteriaceae; genus Marinoscillum. The sequence goes on along the minus strand of JAMWZA010000001.1, from coordinate 62,543 downwards.
CAGATGCGAAACTTCGTAGTGATTCAGGAAATCTTAAAGTTAGAATCAAAGTCACTCAGCTATTCGCTAAGGCCTACCAAGCGAGGGGAGTACCATTTTGGAAATACGATTCTACTCATTAGTACCGCCATTGGCTTGTTGCAGCGCAAGGTGAAGTCAGGTGCCCCTGAGGAGGTAAAAGTGTATCCATCGTATGTCAAGATGCATCAGTATGAGTTGATGGCGATCTCTCAAAATCTGACCATGCAAGGCCAGAAGCTCATTAGACGTTTGGGAAATAGCAAAGAATTTGATACCATCAAAGACTATGTGATGGGTGACGATCCCCGCAATGTGAATTGGGCGGCTACTGCTCGTCGGGGACATTTGATGACCAATCACTACATCGATGAGCGCGCTCAAAATGTCTATTGTCTGATTGATAAAAGCAGGGCCATGAAAATGCCTTTTGAGCAAATGACGTTGCTGGATTATTCCATTAATGCATCGCTAGTGATTTCGGACATTGCCTTGCGAAAAGGGGATCAGGCGGGTTTAGTCACATTCGAACATTCGGTAGATACCACATTGAAAGCCAATCATCGTGGTGCACAGATCTATCACATCATGGAGGCTTTGTATCATCAAAAGACTTCTTTTAATGAACCCGATATTGCTTCGTTGTATACCCACTCAGTGAAAAATATCAATCAGCGAAGCTTGCTGCTGATGTTTACCAATTTTGAGTCCATTCATAGCCTGCATCGACAGTTGCCTTATTTAAAATTGATTAATCGAAAGCACTTGCTGCTGGTCATTTATTTTAGAGACACGGAGGTAGATAAGTTGCTGGTAAACCCAGCTGGTTCGACACGTGAAATTTACAATCAGGCTATCGGTAGACAGATGCTGGAAGAAAAGCTACTCATCAGAGATGAGCTTCAAAAAGCAGGAATCTTATCGCTGTACACTACTCCACAGAACCTCAATGTCGATGTGATCAATAAGTACATTGAGGTGAAAGCGAAAAGGATGTTGTGATTGTCAATGGATTTTTGCGTCAATGAATTGAATAAATTGACGGTATACGTGGATCAGATAAGGAGCAGCCTCAAATAATAGATTTACTGCTTCAATCTGAATGTGTTGTTCCTCTGGGTATTCGTGAGCTATTTGATTTCGTAATTCACTCAATTCCAACCACCGCTGTTTATCTTCAATTAGATTCAGTTTCTCCAGTAGGTTTAGCTTATCAATCATTGTGAGTGTTTCAGCCGATTCTCCGAGGAGAATTAGTCCAGATGTCATCAACTTATGGCCCATTGAATCCTGTAGCTTACTAAACCGAAAAACAAGTTGGTCAATAAACGCCACTTCATCTTCCGTTAATTTTTCAAAAGCATGAACATTTAGAGGGAATAGTTTATTGGTTCTTGAAAGAGCATGATTGAGCCGTCTAATGTGATTTTCACATTCCAGCTTCACTGCCTCGTATTTTTTGAATGTAATGCTCATTTATAGTTTTTCTCCTGATAATGCTTTGATATAAATAGTGTCATTAACATGAGGTTTTTCTTTTGACCGGATAATGAGATCAATTTTTTGATCACCAATAAGGGGCTTTAAACGAGCTATAAACCTTATTTTGGACTGGAGAGGGTTCTCGATATTTTCTGTACGGATTAGTAAATCAATGTCACCTCCTTTTTGGTGATCGTGTCTCCGTGATCCAAAAATGTATACTTCTGCTTCATGACCAAAGGTCAATTCCGTGAGTTTTTTGATGTTTTGAATTTCAAATTGGGTCAGTCGCACAGTTAAATATACAGGATACTGACAGTATTACAATTTGCTTTTTCAATTCGCTTACGTCTTCCTTTAACTCATCAATATTTTTCTCAAAATCTCCTTTTAATCTAAAAAGCCCTGACGAAAGTATCGACAGGGCTTCTTTACATTCTATTGGCTTGTTTTAAAACTGGACTTCTGGAGCGTTTTCAGCCCCTTCATCAGCAGCAAACAAAGCCTTCCGCTCAAACCCAAACATGCCAGCTAGCATCGTATTTGGAAACTTGCGTATGTATGTGTTGTAGTCTTGAGTCGTTTCGTTAAACCGTTTTCTAGCTACTGCGATCCGGTTTTCAGTTCCTTCCAATTGAGCCTGAAGCTCCAGAAAGTTTTGATTGGACTTAAGTTCTGGATACTTCTCTACAGTAACCAAAAGTCTGCTCAACGCGGAATTTAACTGACCTTGGGCTGCTTGAAACTGCTGCATGTTCTCTGCTGTCAGGTTATTGGCATCCAGATTTATGCTGGAAGCTTTTGCACGTGCTTCTGTTACTCCAGTAAGGACTTCTTTTTCTTGCTGTGCAAATCCTTTTACCGTGTTGACAAGGTTCGGAATCAGATCATTTCTTCGTTGATACTGCGTTTCCACATTAGACCACTCCGTGTTCACCGTTTCTTCTTTTGTGACCATGCTGTTGTACTTCCCTGAGAAGAAATTGTATACAAGGAAAAGTGCTACAACGACAATGATTATGGTTATCCACTTTTTATTCATAATTCTACTTTATTAGTTTTAGCTTGCTGTTTAAATACAAGGATACGAGAACTAACGATATTGTGAAAATTCGGATACTTTTTCCACTAATAATATTTTTCACGTCCTGGTCATTACTGGCTCAGGATGTTGCCCTCCCGGACTTAAAGAGTCGTGTGACGGATAAAACCGGAACGTTGAGCTCTGGAGAAATAAATTCACTAAACCGCAAACTCACCAGTTTCGAAGAGTCAAAGGGTAGTCAGGTGATTGTCGTGCTTATTCCGACAACAGGAGAAGAGACCATCGAACAGTACACAATTCGTCTTGCTGAGGCCTCGAAGATCGGTCGTGAGGGAGTAGATGATGGCGTGATCATGTTGTTTGCTATGGATGACCGTAAAATGCGCATCGAAGTAGGCTATGGTTTGGAAGGAGCATTAACCGATGCGCTGAGCAAGCGGATTATTTCGAATGTCATCACACCCGAATTTCGGTCTGGACATTTTTATAAAGGAATAGACAGTGGAGTAGACGTGGTGTTGAGTGCTGTTAGCGGCGAAGAGCTGCCACCTGCCGTCAAGCAGGAAACCGCCTCCAATGACGGAGGTTCCGGTAGATTTATGGGTGTATTGTTTGTGTTTGCAATTATTGGACTTGCTGTACTCAAGGCTATTTTACAGAAAAGCATGGGTAAGTCAAAAGCAGTTGGAGTTGTGTCAGTGATTGTCTTTATCCTTGGCTGGATCTTTATGGGCATATTCCTATCCATCTTTATCACAGCGGTTGTATCCATTTTTATGGCGGTACCATCCAGTGGAGGACGTGGCGGTCGCGGAGGCGGCGGCATGTACTGGGGCGGCGGAGGTGGCTTCTCTGGTGGTGGAGGTTTCGGCGGAGGCGGCGGCTTCTCTGGCGGAGGTGGTGGATTCGGCGGTGGCGGAGCATCTGGTGGTTGGTAAACTGAAAATCTAAAGAATAAATGGCTAAGTATACATTTACTAATTCAGAAAAAGAGCAAATAAAGCTGGCTGTAAAGGAGCTGGAAACGGTCTCTTGCGGAGAGATTGTTCCTTATTTTGTCAATTCCAGCGATGATTATGCAGAAGCTTCATGGTATACGGCAGGGATTTTTTCTGGTATTGCCGCATTACTCACGGCAGTACTATCCTATTTGTGGTTACTTCCTGTTCGAATGACTCCATTGGAAGTGAGTCTGGTAATCCTTGGGGCTTTAGTGCTGGGGTTTTTGATTCCGCTTATCTTCCCAAAGACAAAACGTTTAATAATCTCGTCTGATCGTCAGCGTGAACGCGTGAATCAGCGTGCTTTGCAGGCGTTCATGGAAGAAAAGGTTTTTGAGACAGAAGAACGAGTGGGCATACTTATTTTCATTAGCCGACTGGAGCATCAGGTGATGGTACTGGGTGACGAAGGTATCAGTAAGAAATTGAGTCCAGATGACTGGCAGCATGTGGTAGAAGAAGTGGTCCAGGGGATCAAGTCCAATCAAATTGCTGATGGTTTAGTTAAGTCAATAGCACTTTGTAAAGAGCTGCTCCTAAAACATGGTTTCGTTCGTAAATCTACTGATTACAACGAGCTCGATGATGGACTGAGAGTAGAGGATTAATTCTTACGGTGATACAGCATCCTGACCAGTCCTGAGTCAAACTCCTCTATGTCTTTAATTTGAAACCACATTTCAGCGGGTCGTGTAAAGAGAGGAACTCCCTTTCCGAGTAGCACGGGCATTTTAAAAATCCAGAGTTCATCAATGAGGCCGGCCTCCAATAGCATCGTGTTGATTTCAGCCCCACCTACTAGCCAGATGTCCTTTCCTCTATCTTCCTTTAGCCGTCTCACACATCCGGGAATGTCGTGATGTATAAAAGTCACCTCATCGGTAGATTCAGCTTTCAAATCATGCGTAAAAACAATACTCTGTTTAGTGCTGTAGGGCCAGTCTCCAAAACCGAGTACCTGTCGGTAGGTTTTACCGCCCATGAGTATGGTATCAATAGTGTCTAAAAAATTGGTATAGCCATAATCCTGATCGGTATACATCCAATCAATGTCTCCGTTTTCTCTGGCAATATAACCATCAAGACTAGTTGCGATGAATAGCTTCACTTTTTTCATAATCCACAAATTCGTTTTGCTTCTTCTATAATTTGATTCGCTCTAGGTTTATCTAAACCTAGCTCCAATAGTGCGGCCTCATTCTCTACTAATGAGCTGGCCAGTACGATATTTTTATCAAATAGCTGCTCACGAATACTTTTAGAGATGGTGTGAATGGTAGTGATTGGGTAAAGGTTATGCTTTGTGGTTAGCTTCTTTAAGCTATCGGATGGATAATCCCAACTGAGCAGTTTTAATCCAGCACACTTCCCAAAATCCATAGCGTCTTTCGTGAAGCGTGCGTTGGTAACCACCCAGCCTTCATGTTTTTTGTTCTGGTATTTTGGGTTGCGTTTCCACTGATCAGCCAAGTCTTCAAACCTTGACTTAATATACATGGGTACTTTTACATCGGTTTTGTAGCCGTGTCGGTTATGGAATTTACATTCCATCATATGGACCTCATGTTGAGTGAAAGCCAATACATCTACTTCATGCGAGACACATTTGCCTGGCATGGTTATCCCGACTTCCACTTCATAGCCTTCCTTTCTCATAAGTTCACCAATGAAAAGCTCAAATGGATAGCCAGTTGGACCTAACTGGAGTAGTGCCTTCTTGAGACCATACCTGGAGGCTTTTTCCTTAGCCCTGTTTTTTAGCAGTCGGTGTGCTTTTTGGTAAATCTCGCGAGTGGTAATTCCATCGTACAACCCTTTACCGATTGTGGCGGTTATTTTGTCTGCCTGACTTGGAGTCGCTCCGGCTTCTGATAAACTTTTAAGTAGTTTATCAGCATCAAATTGATCCAACTCGCCAGAAAATTTACGTACGGTAATCGGGGTATGCCTCACTTGTGGAAGTTAGTCTAGTGCTGACAAATTTCCCAAACTAACTGGGTTGAAAAATCACTCTGAGTAGCAATAGTACACCACTTAAGACCATAAATCCGATGGCCCATTTCCGAAAACTTTGATCGGTGATTCTGCTTAAAAGTTTTTTACCAAAGAGGTTGCCTACTGCAATTCCTAATCCCAATGCGATGGCCATGATCCATTGACTTTTGTCGAGTAATCCGAATACAGAATAGGAGCCTATTTGGGCTAGTCCCATGATGAAGCTGTTGGCCGTCTTAGTGGCGATGAGTTCTTCTTTGGAAATTTCAAGATTGAGGTAAAAGGGATTTAGAATGGGTCCTGCACCACCGATGAGTGTCCCGATTGCGGAAATCACAAAACCAAGTGGAGCTAACAGTGGGTAGCTCATGTAAAAAGAGGCCTTCTTCTTTCCCCAGCGGTATTGAAATACGGTTGAGATTAAGAAAAGTCCTACGATCACCTGTAAAATGGGTATCTGTACATTGGAAAAGAAGGCAGCTGCTATGATGGACCCAATTAACGCGAATGGAGCATACCACCAGACAGCTTTCCATACAATGGACTTCCAAAACAGAACCAGACGTGTCGGTCGGCCAAATAGGTTTGCGGCATTGAGTACCGGAGCAGTACCCGTGACCCCAATCAGAAGGTTCAGTATGGGGATGAGCATCAAAGCTCCACCACCAGCTGTAAGCGTAGAGATACTAAAGGCTACCGCACCACAAAAAAATAGTAGAAGGAGTAGTTGCCATTCCGACATTAGAGACGATTACGTTAAACGCTGGCCTTTTCGCGGAATGTACGCATTACGAATATGATGATGATAACAGCCCAAATAACCAAAAGCGTCGCTTTCCACCAGCTGTAACCAGAAACTGCAGCTCCATTGATTTTAATTTCTATGACAGTAGATTCTTCATCTGCAGAGGTTTCATTGGGAGATGATTGGTCTGTGGCTACTTCTGTTTTGGCGGGTTCGTTTTCAGAATTCTTGGAATCTGAATTGGCATTAGCTGATCCGAAACCGATGACTAAAAAGAAGAATGTGGAAAGAAGTAGATTTTTCATAAGGTGTATGCCAATGAAGTTTAGTGCTGCTAAGGTAAGAGATGTTTAGCTTTTAGGCAATAATCAAAATATTTTGTACTGAAGAATAGTTTTATTGTCTCGTTGACCTAACTATATTTGCAATCCATTTTGGAAACGCGCTCGAAGTTCAACTGGCGGTGCGTCGATACGCTAGAATACCAGTTTTCGGATGAGCGTATCGAAATAGATATGGAATAGGTTTCGAATTATCGTTACGAAACCTGATAAATGCACTCGTAGTTCAACTGGATAGAATACCAGATTTCGGCTCTGGGGGTTGAGGGTTCGAATCCTTCCGAGTGCACATGAAGGCTTCTCACTTTTGAGAGGTCTTTTTTTTTGGAGTTGAAAGAATTTCGGCTCTGAGGGTTGAGGCGGTGCAACGTTTCGCTTCCAATCCCAGCCTTGCCGGCCAGGCAGGCTTCTGAGGGGACTATTTGAAAACCAATCAAAATCAAACCTCTTTTTTTTGTCCTGTCGGGTCTTTCGACCTGACAGTCTGAGTAGGCAGCTCGAAACACCTCAGTTCTTCTGAAGGTGCGTTTCTTAATTTGGTGATGGTAGTTTCAGACAATGAGGTTTATTTATACCATATATACCAATCAATTCCTATGACGCGGTTACATACTTGAAGCAGGTTAATGTGTATGATTAGCTTTTAATAAGCCATCACCATTAGCTTCAATATCTAGTGTGGAAGGGTCTCCACGAAAAAGAATGGTTGCGATTCCTGCTTCTGCTCTGACCGGGTTATCTCCTATGAGGTTTCCTTGAGAATTCAATTTAAACATTACCTCTGATGAGTCTTCTGGTATGATTGTTCCTTTGATGTCCACAATTTTGGCATATATGAAGATCACATCATCATTCTCATCGAAATAATCTGATTGATAATCCACTGACAATTCGATTGCTTTTGGTTCACCCGGAGTATTAACCGTATCTGTGACGGTCAATACCTCATTTACATATCCTTTAGCTATCAGCTGTCCGGGTTGAAAGGAGTTAATCTGGAAATGAAAAGGAGGTGAAATCAAGTTATCTGATAGATGGTTGAGCGTGGGTGAAATTCTGTCTATCAGACTATCATTCAAGTACAGCTCTACCAGGTCGCAATTGCTAAAAACTGTAACATCTGTTGGTGAGTTTTCTGTCCAGTAGGAAGCTATTTTGATCATTGGACCATCTTCTACCAATGGATGATTAATGTCCTGGTTGGGAGGTCTCTGACTTTTGTAGAAGTAATAGGCAAACTTTGGTATTCGAAAGATATCTGAGATGCCCGATGCTTCTAAATCATCTGCATATCCTCTGTTGTAGTCGAACATGAGCCAATTCGCATGGCCAATGGTTGCGACTCCATTGCGGTTTGAGTTGGCAGCTTCCTGAAAATTAAGCGCTTGCTGGAGAAGTCTTCTTTCCCCATGCTTTCTGAGTTGACGACTGTTTCTTGCTTCTTCCGAGAGGTTATCAAAAGCAGTCTGATTGAAGCCTGCATTGTGTGCATAATATTCCCAATCTCCATATTCTGCAATAAATATGTTTCTCTTTCCATCTTTATGGTAATTCCAATAGTGAGGCGGTCCGGAATGCTGTCTGGCTGGTATGAATAGATCGTAAGCTGGGTGATCCATCCATCCTGCACTGTAAGTTTCTTCATAGGGAAGTTCCTTCTTTAAGATTGCATTGGCTTCTTTGATGTATTGATCTGTCATTGCCGATTCGTTTAGGGATACCTCCCAAAACACTACCGAAGGATGGTTGCGGTCTCTTCTAACCATATCCCTAATGTCCTGGTAGGAATTTTCAATAAATTCTCCTTCCTGGTAAAACTGCCACCCCGGAATTGCATTCATTACCAATAAGCCTAGTTCATCGCATGCATTTAGGAATGATTCGTCTTGTGGATAGTGACTCAGACGAACGAAATCAAAGCCTGCATTTTTTATTTTCAGCGCATCACGATAATTGGCGTTATCCGATATTGCGTAACCTAAATAGGGGTACTCTTGATGTCGATTGGTGCCTCTGATGAACATCTTTTGACCATTGAGGAAGAAGCCATTCTTATTAAAGTTAATATGTCTTATTCCTGTTTTATCCTCTATTCGATCAAGTATTTGCCCTTCTTCAATGATATTAATTGATAAGTCATAAAGGTTTGGAGACGTAACTGACCATAGCTTAGGATTGGGTATTTCAATGGGAATAGATATTGAAGAAGAGGACGAAGGCTTAAGGTCAAGTTTTTTATTGAAGATGTAAGAATCTTCTCCAAAAGTCAGGTTAGTTTCTACTCCAATAGAGGTGTTTTCATCAAGGTCGTTTCTAAGTTGTATCCTTAATTCACCATAAGCCATGGATGCACTTACAGTATCAAAATGAAGGAGCCATCCAGCATCTTTCGTATTTTCGATAAACGGATCGGTGATGTAAATATGATTCTTTCTGATTAGCCACGCATCACGATAGATACCTCCGTAGTAATTGAAGTCTAGTGTTTCCAGAGATTTGCCCGGCGGTATAATGGGGTTATCGGTGTTTCGTACTTCTAACCTGATTTTGTTTTCACCTTTGGAGATAAATCGAGTAATATCGACTGATAACGGGAGATAGCCTCCAAGGTGTCTGGTTACTAATTGTTGATTTACGAATACTTTTGTGTCGTTCATCACTCCCTCGAAATGCAACCAGGTTTTGCCATTTTCCGGATCGTCGATCTGAATGGTTTTCAGGTAGTTTAATCTGCCTTGCCACTGATCGTTTACGACTAGTGGTTCAACTAGAGGTGTATGAGGTACAATCACACTCTTGGAATGGTCTCCGTAATCGCATAACCATTCTTTTAACTCAGTACGTGATATTTGTAGATTTTTTTTGGTAGTACAGGATGCAGTAAGGATGAAAATGATGATAAAGAATCTACTCATGATTGACGTAAGGTTTTAGAAGTGATGACCAATGTTGATATGCTAAAGAAGTCAGGTGCACTCCGTCTGTTGTGAATTCGTTTGGTAAGGCACCATTGTTATCAGCCATTTCGAGGTTGATATCGATGAGTGTAAAGCCTAGATGATCCATGGATCGAAGTATATTGTTTATGTCAATGATTTTTCCAGTCATTTCATGACCTGATTCTACCGGCATTAAGGTCTGTACATAAATATTGGTGTTTTCTGACTGATTCAAGCGTTTCACAATGGCCTGAATGTTTTCTACAATTTGCTCAGGGCTGTCAGGGAGCCATAAATCATTGGTTCCGATCATCATAAAAACTTTACTTGGGTTGGCACAAATGATTTCATCAAGCCTTGCCAAAATGCCATAGGTATTATCCCCTTTAATACCTCGATTTTTCACTTTACTATTTTGCAATTTATCTGCCCAATTCCCTCCATGCTCAGTGAGACTGTTTCCCAACATAATTATGTCTCCCTTCGCTAAGGTGTCCAGCATGAATGCCTTGATTCTCTTTGGATAGTGTGATTTAGTAAACTCGGTATGTGAAGTGATAATCGTATCTAACGAAGGGTATTGGACACTACATTTATTAGAGGATTTGATAGGAAGGTTTTGAGTGCATCCTGACAGTCCTGCGCTTAGAAGTAGCCAAATAAGTAGTAGCTTATTGCTTATATAAGATGTTTTCATTTAATAAGAAGTTCATTAAGCGTGACAAATTCATATCCAGCTTTCTGGCCATACACAAGTATTTGACTCAATGCATTGAGCATGCTCTGACCGTCATCATTGAATGTGCGGTCATGGAGGAGTACGATAGCTCCATTGTGGATATGCTCTTTGAATCTTGAGAATATTTGATTTGTGGAATTCCGTTCTGTATCCCAATCCAGTGTAGACAGAGACCATAAGACCGTGGTGATCCCATGTTCTGCCAGATACTTGATTTGCTTTTCTGTAACCGCACCAAATGGAGGTCTGTAGTAGGTGGCAGGTTTAATCCCAAGGCTGATTAACCGTTGGTTTGTGGGCGCTATTTGAGTCGTCAATACGGTTGCTGGTGCGGTTTTAAAGCCATTTTTATGATCCCAACTGTGATTTGCTATTTGATGTGTCTGCGCGGCATTTTTTACAAAATGTGGATGCTGGAGGATGTTTTGCCCCAACCAAAAGAAAGTGGCTTTAGCTGCGTATTTCTCAAGCGTATCCAGGACCTTCGCAGTGAGTTCGGTTGGTCCATCATCGAAGGTGAGGGCTATTTTTTTGGATGATGGATCTCCAGTTAAAATACAATGATGGGGGTGGGTAGCGTTAAGCACCTTCCAATGTTCAGAAACTCCTACCTTTTCTTCGGTAGGGGGTTGACCGGAACTGCTAAGTCTTAGCCCAAATAGGAGGGCGAGATAAAGTACTTGAATTGCGTATTTCATTTGGCTGATTAAATGATAAGGCAATCTAAGGTTAGAAGGGCTTTTTGAAGGCTGACAAATTCATTTGAGGAGTAGGGTAAATTTGATTAAGGTCATTAAAATGGTTTAAAACGGGTGATCTTCTAATTTCAAATGATAGTTGAGTTTGTTTTTAAGGCTCTGTATAAAACCAAGTTTCAGCCGTTGGATCACATCAAATATGGCGTCACCATTAGACTAACTAAGATTAATGTGGTGATCAAAAAAATCATCAGACCTCTTCTGAAGCATGAAGGTTTTTTACTTCGTGCGATGTGTGCTAGGGAATAGCCGAAACCAATAATGCCTACGGTAAATTTAATGATGCCGAGATAGTCCATTTGCTTTTTCAGGGAGCTATTAACAAAAAACCAGCCACAATTGTGCCTGGTTTTATGATATATTAGAAGAAGTACTACGATTATTCTGCGTTGATTATTCTTAAGTTTCTGAAGTAGATTGGATTGGTATCGATTCCATCTCCACCACTAGAGGCATCGTATCCAGGAGAAACCTTTAAGTTGATGCAATCGACCATGTCTGGTCCTACGGAGCTTGAGGTGTTGTCTTCATTTCTATTGTCATAGAAGAATGCTGTTCTTCCTTCATCTAATAGATTGAATTTGACAGTTACCCATTTATTGGGTTCTGGAACGTATCCGCTGTAGCTTATGTAGTATCCTTGATTATCGTATCCGACCTCATTGTTAGCGTGAATCTCATAGCTACCTAAAACGGCATCAATCTTCAACCCTTTAGTAACATCCGAATTCCAGATGTCGCCTGCATCTTCAAACGTAGCTATGTCTGACCATGTAAAATCCTGATCTACCGTGGCATCATAATAAACATCTACTGCTACTACTCTTGAGCCAGCTACCAGGGTGTTGCTTGCAGAGTCATATTTCGCTAGTTCAGATGTCTCTTCGGTAGGTACTGCACTTTCTAATCCAATGATAAAATTGGTCCATCCACCCCAAGCACCACTTGAAGTTGCTCCTTGGTCTTTTGTGTATTTAAGCACTTTGTTTGTTTCATTCGGATCAGGGTTCGTAGCTGCAAATTGTGCTACTTTACCCTGTCCAGCTACATTTTCAATTGTAGCTGTGCTTCCAATTTTACCTGAAATCCCCATTGTCCAAATGGTTCTAGTATCCCAGCTAGCTACTTCTTTGGTATCGTTACCTGACGAGGTTCCTGAGAAATCGACAAGAAGGAAGCCTATAGCTGGATTTTCAACGGGATTCAAAGTGACTGTTGCAGCGGTCGCTTTTATTCCTAGCGCATCTTCAATTGAGAAAACCAGCTCTATTGGGTCTTCACTACCGATGAATTGCTCGTGAACGATTGTAGCTTCCGTTTCGGTACCAGTAAATGTATTGATGCTATTGTCATCTAAGTACAAAGTGCTTAATCCAGCTTCTGCAGCAAGATTGAGCGTAATCATAACAGTGGTTCCAACAAATGGAGTATCTGCCCCATCAGGTAAAGCTGTAGTGATAGTGGGCTCCGCTGGAGGCGGTGTAGGCTCTTCTTCACTACATCCAGACCACAGGCACAGTCCGAAGACTGCAATCAGTAATGGAAAATTTAACTTCTTAATCATCTTCATGTTAATTTAAAATTGTTGAATAGTTTAAATGAGTAAAACAGGGTGTATGGCACTTATGCAGACAAGAGCATGTATATCATGGAACCAAACATCGCCGTAAGGACAACAACTAGAACCCAAACTCTGACATACATTTTCTTGATTATCCCCTTGTTACTCATGAAGCTAAGATGCGACAAAGGGTGTGCACAGTGGGTAGAAGAATTCTTTAGAAGGGTAGGGGAAATTCATTTTGGGAGAATTTCCGCATGGTTTCCACTTAAGAGGTGATTAGGAATGTTGTTTCACGTAATCGGTGGGGGTAAGCCCAAACTTCTTTTTGAACATTTGGCTAAAATACTTTTTATCTGAGAACCCTACTTTGTAACTGGTCTCAGCGACGGTTAATCCATGCACTGTCAGTAATCGGGCGCCCTGACTGAGCCTGTAATCCCGGATGAATTCAACGATTGTAAGTCCAGTGAGGGATTTTAGTTTTTTATAAACCACAGAATGACTCATGCCCAGCTCAGAAGATATCAGACCTGTATCCAACTCTTCACTGCCCAGATTCTTATCAACTATGTCTGTGATCATCGTAAGGAATTCCTCGTCGGGATTGAGGAGATCAATGTCCCTTGTTTTGGTGAGGTATTCATTTCGGATTTTGTCCCGAAGCAGGATTCGGTTGCGAATGATGTTATTAACCCGCGCTTTAAGTAAAGAAGAGTTGAATGGTTTGGTAATGTAATCGTCTGCTCCAATGGTGTAGCCCTCCTTCTTAAAGATCAAACCTGTCCTCGCTGTAAGCAGAAGTATTGGTATGTGACTCGTGTTGATACTGGATTTTACCTTTTTCAACAGGGTTACCCCATCAATTTCAGGCATCATGACATCCGAAATAATGAGATCTGGCAGCTCTTCGTTTTCTAACAAGTCTAACGCAAGTTGCCCGTTGGCAGCAGTTTTAACTACGAAATTTTCTTGTAACACTTCGGCAATGAAGCGTCTGATTTCCTCGTTGTCTTCAACAATAAGAATGGAGTGCTCGTGATCCAAATTCTCCTGGGAGCGCGTACTCAGGAGATCTTCCGTCTTGTAAAGTTTGATGGATTCACTATCGATGAAGTTTCCTAACAGCTGGTCTTCAGAAAAGTGTTCTTTGCCAATAGGTATGCGTATTCTAAATGCAGAGCCTTGATTTAGCTGACTCTCAACGGTGATTTTACCTTTATGAAGCCTGACAATTTCTGCTACAATGGATAACCCTATTCCAAATCCCGTTTCGGTGTTTTGATTGTTGTTGTCACTTTGGTAAAATCGTTTGAACACATTTTTCAGTTGATTTTCCTGGATGCCTTTTCCTTCATCGATTACTTCAATGGCCAGCTGGTTTGCATCTTTTGTCAGTTGTAAGGTTATTGACTTGCCGGATTCGGTGTATTTGAACGCATTTGAAAGCAGGTTGTAGAATACTTTCTCCAATTGGTCTCGGTCGTACCATGTATTTATTATCTCATGACTTGATTCGAAATGGTAGTTTATCTCTTTATTCTCTGCCAAATGTTGAAATGCAAGGAATATTTCTCTAGCAAATTTTACGATATTGCCCTCGGCAACCTGTAATTTAAACTCTTCGGATTCTAGCTTCCGATAGTCAAGCAGCTCATTGACCAGTTGCATGATGTAGTTACTGTTTGCTCGAATGTTGAAAATGGATTTACCCATTTTCTGATTAACTGTAGAAGAACCAATCAATCGTTCAATTTCACCCATTATAAGTGTCAAAGGGGTTCTTATTTCATGCGAAATATTGACAAAAAACTTTTGCTTCAATTTGCCTATTTCTATTTCCTTTTGAGTGTTGAACCTTTCTAGTTTGAGTCTTGATCTCAGCTTTTCCAGTCTCACTGAATAAACTCGAAACAGGTAGAGTAATACGAGAAAGGCTATAAAGTAAAGGCAAATAGCCCACCAGGTTAACCACCATGGTTTATGCACGATAAAATCATGGCTTATTTCATTTTTTCCAGAAGTTGCCCTGACATGCAGTGTGTAATTATTGGGGTTAAGATTAGCTAGTGTAAGTGAGCGATTTGTTCCCATTTCAATCCAATCATTATGAAGTGGATCTACTTTGACCTGATAGTGAATGTCTTTTGAAGAGGGAAAGTTTAGTGCTGCATATTCAAATGTAAGTACGTTCTCGTCATGCTTGAACTCCAATGGTTTGTTAGTTTCATCTGGCATGTTGAGTTTTTGGTTAAATAATTCGATGCTCAGTAGCTTTAGTGTAATGCTGTCAGTTTTTGAGCTGTCGATTTTCTCGAATGATATGGCTCCTTTTCTATGACCAAAGTAGTATCTACCTGACGGGTCTTTTGCGGCTGCATTTATATAATATTGACCTTTTAGTCCTTTAATTTCTTCCACACTTTGGTTTTTGGACATGTGAAACACGGATTCTTTGGTGGAAAACACTATTCCATTATTACTGCCTTTCAGTAATGAGAGTATGGTCTCGTGATCAGAAATGAATCTATTGGATAACTTTTCAAGGGAGTCATAATTTCGATTCATTCTGTAGAGGCCTTCTCCCCATGTCCCAATCCATATATTTTTAGCATCTGATAAAAGTGCTACGCAATTTTTGATTGTTTGTGTATGTATTCGAGAAAAGGACTCCTCATTATGATCATATAGATATAGGCCTTCATTAAATGTGCCTACAAGAACCTCTGATGGCGAATTGTGATGAATTGTTACTGTGTTTTTAGGCGTTAGGTTGGTTTCATCAATTGAGAGGGTTTTGAATGTTTCTTTGTCAGCATTGTATAGGTTCACTCCTCCACCCCAAGTTGCTATCAGATAGTTGCTGTCATCAAGTTTGACTATATCACGAACATCGTTGTAAGAGATTGAGTTGGGATTCTGTTCATCATAAGCGAACCGAACTACTTTTTTTCGGTTTAGGTTTATTTTAAACAACCCTTTTTTGAACGTACCAATCCAATAATTGTCATCAATTGCTTTGATAAATTGGACATAGGAGCCTTGACCAAGGTACTGATTGATTTGTGGGAATTCATTAGTAAGAGAAGGGTAGGAGTGAAGTCCATCTCCATCCGACCCAAGCCATATTCTGCTGGAATCACTTAGAATACTGAGAACACCAGTACTTTTTTCACCTGTAAAATCACTGTAATAAAATCTGTAGTCTTTTGATTGTTGGTCCAATATACTCATACCATCCCATGCAGTACCGAACCAAATATTGCCCTGTTTATCCTCGTGAATGGATGTCAACGCATTGCTGGCAATAGCGTTTTCATTACCGTATAAGTGTGTATAATTATGTATGCTGCCTTTTTCATCTATTTCGTAAACGCCATTGCCATCCGTGCCTACCCATACGTGTTTGTTTTTATCCAGCATGAGCCCACGGATGATTGATGCTTCAATTTGGGGATGAGGAGAAAAGAGTTCTGTCTCCTTATTAAAAATGTATAATCCAGCACTTTGAGTGCCCACCAGCATTTCTTCATTGGATGTAGGTAATAGGCTCCACACTCTATTGATGGCTCCTCTTCCTTTCGTTGGGATTTCGTACGTATGAACGAAACGGGTTTTATTGGCTGTTAAAATTTTGCCATCGATTGATCCGACCCACAGGTCACCGTCCCACTCTGATATACTTATCAGTTCGTCATCAGTGGGAAAAACCCATGAGCTGTCGCTACTATAAATGTAAGCCCCACTTTCTGCAAGAACCCATGTATTTCCTGATGAGTGTGTATAGATGGAATTGACGGTTTCATTTGCATTAACCTTTGATCCTTCAGGTATCACAAAGTCATCTTCCAGAGATGAGTAAACTTCCACGCCTCCGTTAAGGAAACCTGCCCAAAGCTTTCCGTTTTGATCTACGCTTAATGTGGTGATGTCATTAGATGTCAGGCTGGAGTTATTGGCGTCATAATGTTTGAAGGAGATTCCATCAAACCTATTGAGTCCTTTCTTAGTGCCAATCCATATGAATCCTTCTCCATCCTGAACTATTGCCGTAACTGAGTTGGATGATAGGCCAGCTGTAGTTGATATATTGGTGAAAAACCGTGATTCCTGTGCTATTAGTTTGTTGGAACTAAAAATGATAATTAAAAAGGCCAACGTTTTTGTACACTTAAGACATGCACCCATGAATTGTTTCCCCATAAACTGTATGCTCTGTGCGAGAACGAAAGTCGCAATTTGGAGTCTTGTAAACTGAGAAAAAATTGTAAAGTTTTAAATTCTAGTAAGATTTATTGGACTTTGGTCAAAAAAGAGGTGTGAGATCAAAATATATTAGTAATAATGAATTTGACCTATCGAACGAATGAATTTGTCTTACCCGCTATCAAGCAGCACTAACCATCTTTGAAGCTAATTATACTTTGTCATCCCGGGGAACCAATATGAGTTGCTATTTACAGAACGGTGGTTGAACATTGAGGGATACTTGCTTTCTAGTGGTTCTAAAGGGAATTGTTGTAAAGCACTCTGGCAGGTAGAGTTGGATTATCAAATAGTAATTGTCATTTCATTATTGAATAATAAAATATGAGAACACTTTTTCAATTCAAGGAGATTGGTTTTATTCTATTGCTTACATGCCTTCTATGTGTTCATGAGGTGGTCGCACAGTCTGTCACTGTAACTGGTGAGGTATTTGATGAGAGTGGTAGTGGGTTACCGGGAGCTACGGTTGCAGTCAAGGGGACATCCAATGGGACCATTACAGATGTGTCTGGGCAGTTCAAATTATCAGTGAATGACTTGAATGAGGTTTTGGTCGTGTCGTTTGTCGGATATGAGCAAAGAGAAGTCCCATTGAATGGACGTCAATTAATAACTATTGACATGAGACCAGATATTTCTTCTCTTGACGAAGTGGTTGTGGTGGGTTATGGATCTACTTCCAGAAAGGATTTGACTACCTCAATTGCGAAAGTAGCCATAGATGATGTGCCCAAGGCGGCTAATTCATCAGTTCCAGAAATGCTTTTTGGAAGGGCAGCAGGATTACAAACCGTACAGAACAGTTCTGAGCCCGGTGGAAGTATTAATTTATCCATTCGAGGGGGTGGTTCCCCTCTGATTGTCATAGATGGTGTGATTATGCCTACCTCTGGTAATGAGCCCGGCAATGGTACTTTTACTTTTAGCGGTGTGAACCGGGGAGGCCTCGCCGGATTGAATCCAGATGATATAAAATCGGTTGAGATATTGAAAGATGCCAGTGCTGCTATTTACGGTGTGAATGCTGCTAATGGTGTGATTCTAATTACCACTAAAGATGGTAAAGCTGGAAGAATGGATGTTAGCTATAATGCCAGCAGGTCATACGTGCAGAATATGCCTTACCTGAAGCCGTTAAATGCCCGTCAGTATAAGAAATACATTTCTGAGTTGGGAAGAGATCGTTTTTTATTCCAAAATGGAATGATCCCATTTGGAGTTGGCCAACCTACACCGTACTCTGCGCCTTATACTCCAGCTGAAATTAATGGCACTGGTGATGGTACAGATTGGTTGAATGAAGTTTTGAGAGACGGAAGTATTGACAATCATTCGCTTACAGTCAATGGAGGAACTGATCGTGTTAATTATTACTTCTCTGGTAATTACTTTAATCAGCAAGGTACCGTGGTTAACTCTGGACTGACGAGGTATAGTGGCAGAGCGAATCTGAAATTTAGCCTCTCAGAACGCATTAGTTTAAGCACAAGTATTAATGCTAATCGAAATTTTTACGGCAACTCAACTGCAGGAGTTCAGTCTGGTGGTGGCGGGTCTCAGGGTTATGGAGCTGTACAGGCCGCACTGGCTTACCCCAGCATATTGGATGTAAGAGATGAGAGCGGGGATTATACGCGGTTTGCGTTGACTGGAAATCCAGTTTCTTTATTGGATATCGAAGATCAAACAAAGAGCAGTGCTGTTCTTAGTAATGTGTCATTTGACATAGACATAGTTCCTTCACTTCTTTCTGCCAAGCTAATTTATGGTAACAATCATGAAATCTCGAAAAGGGATTTCTATATACCTTCAACTACCTTCTACAATCAGTTGAATCAATCACGTGGTTCTTTGTCTGACCAACAGCGCGATTACCATACGATGGAAGCGGTATTTAATGTAACACCAGATTTCGGTGAGTCAATTAGTATGGACGGGATCGTCGGAGTGGGAAGGTACCTAGAGCAAAGCGAAGGTTTTGGGCTGCAGTACTCCAGTTCATCCGGAACACACGATGGGGTAAGGAATACCAATGTAGCAGCTTCGGATGGAACTCGATTGATTTTCTCTAATAAGTTTGAGGAGGAAAGGCGTTCCTTATTTGCCAGGACTAATTTTGATTTTCTGGACAGGTATTTGTTGAGCTTGTCTTACCGATTCGATGGAGTAGACAAATTTCATGAAGGCAACAAATTTTCAGGATTTCCTTCAGCTTCTATAGGCTGGAAAATTTCTAATGAGTCTTTCTTATCCTCTGTTAATGGGATAGAGCTATTGAAAATCAGGGCTAGTTATGGTGTGTTGGGTGATGAAGATGCGGTCAGTGCAAATACACTTTATCGGGTGTTTGGTCCTGATGGATCAACGATTCCATTTAACAGTACCAATTTGATTACTCCTTACGTATTGCAGGGAATAAACTGGCCAAACCTGACCTGGCCAAAGACTATTGTGAAGAATATCGCTTTGGATTTTGATTTTTTCAGAGGACGTATCAATGGCTCGGTAGACTTCTTCCAGAAAGATATTACTCAGATTTTAAGAACGATTCCAGCACCACCGCTTTCATTCCTTGCTCAGGTTCCTGTCAACGATGGTCACCAGGTGAACCGTGGGGTTGATGTGACACTGAATACTGTTAACATTCAGCGGCAGGATTTTGAGTGGTCTACTACCTTCAACGCGTCACGATTTGAGACCCGATGGAAATCTTACGCAGATGGTGAGGTATTAGCTCCTTACCAGAAGGAAGATGATTATGTAGGTGCGATATACGTTTTTGAAACTCAAAATGATTTATTACAGATTGGAGATGAGGCGCCAACCTATCAACCAGAGAGAGCCCGATATCCGGGTTCTCCAATCTTTATAGACCAAAATGGGGACGATACGCTCTCGGTGGCTGATGTAGTGATGCGGTCTCCTTTTCCAAAAGTATATCTCGGATTAGGGAATACTTTTAGGTATAAGCAGTTTGAATTGAATGTCTTTGCCTATGGCCGATTTGGGCTAGAAAAGCGCAATTTCGCCAGAGATTGGACCAATCTACCAAACTTCCTTGGAGGCTTGCAAAGCAGTACCACCGATATGGCTGATGTTTGGAGTACCACCAACCCAGATGGCACTCTGCCAGGGTACGCTTATGATGAATTTGCTCTTGGATTGCCTGTTCTTAGTGACTACCTGTTGGAAAATGCTTCTTTTCTTCGAATCAGGAACATTACGCTTGGATATACTTTCAAAAGAGATGCCATCTCTTTCATAGATAATTTACGAATCTATGCAGATGTGCAAAATCCATTTGTGTTCTCAAATTTTGAAGGAATTGACCCTGAGACCAGTCAAGGTGGAGGAGTAAGAGGAGGCCCAGGAAACTTCCCCATGGTAAGAACATACTCACTAGGTATCAATGCAAAATTTTAATCAAAAGATCATGAAGAAGCTATTTGTATTATTCACATTCGTATTTGTTCTAATAGGTTGCGATGATGATTTTGATCCCGCACTTTACGGAACGCTATCGCCGAATAATTTTCCTCAAACAGAAGAGGATTATTTCCTCTACACCATGGAGGCATATAAGCCATTTGGCTCCAAGTGGGGCTATAATATACCTAATGCAAGCAACAGCTATCGAGACAACTTTCATGCCTATGAATTTGGCCACCTTTATATGTTTGATGGTCCGTCAGATAACCTAGCTATTTATGTCAATGGCTGGGGTGGATTCTTTGAAGCAGTGACCCGTGCCAACTTTGACTTTTTTGCTACACAGGATATCAGTAGAAGTCACCTTTCCAAAGTGAGTTTTGTGACCCAGCTAACACAAATTATTGCTGATTTGGAAGTGGCACCTATAAGTGATGAAAGTAAGTTGTTGCTACAAGCTGAGGCCAGAACCTCCAGAGCATGGCTCATGTACTACTTACTCCATTTGTATGGGCCGGTGCCTGTCATTCTTGACGCTTCCGAAATTGGAACAGATGCAGAGTGGGATGTGACCAAGCCTAGTAGAGCGGATTATGTTTCGGCTATGGTAAGTGATCTTGAATTTGCCACAGATCCGGCAAATGGCTTGCCTGACATCTCCTGGGACAGTGATGACTTTTATGGGCGATTCACTCGTGGATTTGCATTGACGCTGCTTATGCGTGTACAAATGAATGAACGAAATTTTACTGACGCTGAAGAGATCGGCAGGGAGATTACGGGCTTAGGCTACGGTTTGGTTACTTCTGGTTCTAATCCTTATAAGTCTTTATTTGAGGTAAGCACTCAGCGTAATGCTGAAAACATCTTCGCGGTTACTGTGGACCATACTTCTGATGGGGTAGCTCAAAACGGTAATATCAACGCCTGGACTTACTATTGCTATCCAGGAGATTACCCCGGTGTATATCAAAATGGTGGATGGAGTAATCCGCAAGGAGTATTTATGGCTCACTGGGATTTTTATGATTCCTTTGATCCGAACGACTTGCGTTTGGAGATGTTTGATGCGAGTTATAACAGCACCAGCAATGACTTGAGAGATAGAACTAATTTGAATGGTGCGGTGGTGTTGAAGTATCCAGAGAATATAGAGAACCCGGGAGCATTCCAGGGAAATGACATCATCATTGCCAGGTACGCAGATGTATTGTTGATGCTGGCCGAAGCGATCAATGAGAATAACGGAGGACCAACTGCTGAAGCTATAGGGTTGGTCAATCAAGTCAGGAACCGATCGAACGTGTCTGACCTTTTACCAGCGTCCACCTCTGACCTTAATGCCTTCAACGCTGCAATCCTTGAAGAGCGGGGAAAGGAACTATTCTTTGAAGGGGTGAGAAAAATGGATTTGATCAGGCATGACCAATGGGAAGAACGTCTGGCAGCACGAGGCAAGCAAAATGACCATGAGATTTTGCCGATACCTATATGGGCTTTGAACCAGGGGTACGAACAAAACGATACGTATAATTAAGTAGTTGGTAGGTTTACAAAAGGAGGCTGTTTCAAAAAGGTGTCATTTCGACCTGTCTGCCGTCAAGACGGGCTATGGTGAAATTTACTTCAAACTTTAATGTATTGACAATCAAACGAGTAAGATTTCTTTGGTGGAACACCTCGTTACTTCGAAATGACAAAAGACGTAGCTTTTGAGACAGCTTCGATACTATTGAAATGATGAGAAAGGTTTTAACATTTTCGTTCTGTTTGTTCATCCTGTTAAGTCATAACTTACTGGCTCAAGACCAGTCATTCTATTATGGTAACGACTTATCCTATGTCAACCAAATGGAGGACTGTGGGGCGGTGTATAAGGAAAATAGTGAGGAAAAAGATCCCTTTACTATTTTTTCTGATCACGGAACCAATTTGATTCGGGTAAGACTTTGGAAAGACCCTTCCTGGTGGCAGGGTCCTTTAGATCAACCTGAAGGAGTGCTGCCTTATTACAATGATTTTGAGGATGTTAAAAAGACGATTAGGCGAGCTAAAGCGAACGGTATGGAGGTGATGCTCGGCATCCACTATTCAGACTTCTGGGCCGATCCAGCACATCAGTTGATCCCACGTGCCTGGTTAGGGGTGGCTTCAGACCTGGAAGTGCTCAAAGATTCCGTTTATAATTACACGGTTAAAGTACTTACTGAACTGGATGCAGAAGGATTAATGCCAAACATTGTTAAAGTGGGCAATGAGAATAACGGAGGAATACTGACGCAAATTCCTGAAGAAAATGGATGGGAGGCAATAGAAACCGTAAGTAACGATTGGTCTAGACATGCGCAATTATTTAATGCGGCCATTAGAGCGGTAAGGGAAGTAGGGACTACCGCATCAATTAATCCCAAAATCGCTCTTCATATGACGAATGGACTAGATGCAGTTGCCTGGAATTATGAAAATCGATTTCTAGCCAATGGAGTGACCGATTTCGATATTCTTGGTTTTTCCTATTACTATTCGTGGCATGGAGGGAGCATCGGCCAATTAGAAAATACGGTGAGGAGTTTGGTTAATGATTTCGAGGACTATGAGGTAATGGCTCTGGAAACGGGGTATCCATGGACTGATCAGAACTTTGATCAGCTGGGTAACATAGTAACAGATTCGGATCCTGAATATGCACCTCTGACTCCTGAGCGTCAGTTGGAGTATATGATAGATTATACAAGAGCGGTTAAGTCAGGTGGTGGTACAGGTGTTGTTTTTTGGGAGCCGGCATGGGTTTCTACACCTTGTCGTACACCATGGGGCACTGGTTCGTCGCATGATCATTTGGCCTTTTTTGATCCGGAAAACACCAATTTCATGAAAAATGGTGGAGGACGCTGGACAGAGAGGCATTGGTATGACGACAACCTGGTGAAGGTGTCGTTTAAGGTGGATATGTATGGTCAAGATGTCTCTGAGGGTGTATACCTGATGGGTGGAATATTGGACGAGCCAATACAAATGGTGCAGGTAGACGAGGATATCTACTATCACTATGAATTTCTGGAAAAGGGAACTGTCTCTTCTTATTACTTCCTGAATGGGCAGAGTGTATCTGCCTCTGAGACGGTGCCTGCTGACTGCTCCGATGGAAATGGCAAACGTGAACTTGAAGTTGGATCTGAAGATCTAGTACTGGACTACCAATGGTCAAGCTGTGAGGTTGGAGATCCTGACCGGCATCTTTTTCATGAGGTGACTTTTCGAGTGGACCTGACTGGAAAGGACCTTGGGGAGGGAGCCTACATTACGGGTTCTTTTACTGGTGACCCCTGGCAAATCATCCCTATGGAAAAAGTAGAAGGTAGTATTTATGAGTATTCAATTACGCTGAAAGAAGGTAGATCTGGAGCGTTTCATTTTTTGAATCGCAAGGATGGAGATGCCCGTGAGATTCTTCCTGAATCCTGTGCTCCCTGGTGGGGAACTGACCGAGGCTATGAGGTGAAAGAGGGTGATGAGACGTATTCTTTTGCTTTTGGGTCATGTGATGGAGAGGTTGTTTTAAGTCTTGATGCGAGGACGGGATTCAACCTGTTTCCGAATCCAAATGACGGAACATTTTATTGTGAGGTCAACTCTGGGATTCTAGCAATTGAGATCTTCAACTTAGCTGGGTTCTTATTGGAAAGAATATCATTTGAAAATCAGAAGGAGCAGCAATTTCGTGTTGAAACTTCTCTTCCTCCAGGGGTTTATATGGTGCAGGCCAGGTTTATAAATAAGTCTCACACATTAAAAATGGTCATCAAATAGAAGTAAATATTGTATGATCGAAGCATCAGATTTGTAGTTCCTTTTTGTTGTTATTTTTAAATAATTCAATGAAGATAAAACTGATTATTGGGTTTGTGTTTTTTGCGATTACGGTTGGTGGGATATTGTTCGTTAAAGAGTACACACAACGGCCTCCAAATGTTATAATAATACTTGCGGATGACCTTGGTTATGGAGATGTTGGATTCAATGGACAGTCGAAAATCCTTACTCCGAATATTGACTCTCTTGCTCTAAATGGTCTAGTGTTTGATCAATTTTATGCTGGATCTACTGTTTGTGCACCCTCACGAAGTACCTTGTTAACAGGTCTACATACTGGTCATACACCAATTAGGGGAAATATAGAGATGGAAAATGAAGGTCAGTATCCGTTGCCAGATAGTAGTCTAACTCTTGCCGAAATGTTTAAGAGCCGCGGATATGCCACCGGAGTATTTGGGAAATGGGGTCTGGGATATCCTGATTCAGAAGGTGATCCATTAAATCAGGGATTTGATACCTTTTTTGGCTACAATTGTCAACGACTGGCTCATAATTATTATCCTTTTCATATATGGGACAATACGCAAAAGGTTATGCTTGATGCTAACAAGGAAAACCTAGAAGGTATTTATGCGCCGGAACTCATTCACACTAAAACACTGGAATTCATTGAAAAGAATAAAGAAAAACCTTTTTTCCTTTACGTAGCCTCACCTCTACCACATGCCGAGCTTAAAGCACCAAACCCAAACGTACAAAAATATATTGATCGGTTCGATGAAATACCTTATCAAGGATGTGATTCTGGATGTAAGGAGTATAAGAATGGGTGGTATGGCTCCCAAACCAAACCACATGCTGTCTTTGCAGCTATGGTGGATTTGCTGGATCAGCAGGTTGGAACTATTGTTAATCAACTCCGCAAAAATGATCTTTTAGAAAATACCGTAATCATTTTCACCTCAGATAACGGGCCGCATAAAGAGGGTGGTGCTGACCCGGATTTTTTCAATAGTAATGCAGGTTACAGAGGGTATAAGCGAGACTTGTATGAAGGTGGCATTAGAGTGCCTATGGTTATTTCGTGGCAAGGACAGATACGCCCAGGAGAATCTCAAAGTGTAGGTGCTTTTTGGGATTTACTTCCCACTTTCGCCGATTTGATTGGTTATGAAGAGCCGTTCTCAACAGATGGAGTTTCTTTGATGCATAGTTTTTACAACCAGCCTAATGTAAAACGAGACGTACTGTATTGGGAATTTCATACTATTTATGGAAAACCAGCTCAAGCATTACTCCTTCAAGAAAGATGGAAGCTTATCAGGAAAGTGGAGGGGGATAATTTTAATGATTTCGAACTTTACGACCTAAAGAATGACCCCAATGAATCGATTGATATGGCGATTTCTGAACCAAACAGAGTAAAAGCTGCTCTTGACACTTTAGACCAAATGCGTGTTCCATCCAAATTGGAAGAGTGGAATTTTTAATGAAAAAGGAAACCAATTTTGAAAAATTTTATCTACTTGATAGTATTAGTACTGGCACTAGGATGTAAAAGTACCAAAGACCCAAAAGAGGCGGAATCAATTTTTTACCAAGGAGGAGATTTGTCCTACGTCAATGAAATGCTGGACTGTGGTGCTGAGTATCGGCACAATGGTGAAATCGTGAATCCTTATAAGTTGTTTGGAGAAAAAGGAGCTAATATTTCCAGGTTGCGACTGTGGCATACCCCGGACTGGACGAACGGTTATTCTAATTTTGACGATGTAGCCTTAGCCATCGAACGCTCAAAAAACGCTGGAATGACAGTTTTATTGGATTTTCACTACTCCGATACGTGGGCAGATCCTCAGCATCAGGTAATTCCCAGGGCCTGGGAACAAATTACCAACCAGGATATTCTGGCCGATAGTGTGTATCAGTATACCTATCGGACATTGAATAGGCTCGATGAAATGGAATTACTACCTGAAATCGTACAGATAGGAAATGAGATCAATGTTGAAATCATGCAGCCTGCTGATCGTATGGTCGTAGATACGATCAATTGGGATCGCAATCTGCAGCTGATCAATGCCGGCCTGGAAGCGGTCAAAGACTTTTCGCAAATCAGAAAAGTAGATATTCAACGCATGATTCACATAGCCCAACCAGAGAATGCACTTTGGTGGTTTGATGCGGCCAAAAGAAATGGGCTGGGTGATTATGAATGGATTGGCATATCCTACTATCCAAAGTGGTCTGAATATGGCCTGGATAGCCTGGGTTTGGCCATTGATTCACTCATTACCACTTACGATAAGGAACTGATGGTGGTGGAAACAGCTTATCCATACACACTTCAGAATTTTGATGAAGGAAATAATATTCTGGGTGAAGATTCCTTGATCCCTGGTTATCCTGCCACGGAGGATGGTCAGTACCAGTTTATGAAGCGGTTGATTGATGTGACCAAGCAAGCTGGAGGAAAAGGAGTGGTCTATTGGGAGCCGGGTTGGGTGTCTACAGACTGTAGTACTCCATGGAACAAAGGATCTAACTGGGAGAATGCCACATGGTTTGATGCTGGTAATGGGAATGAATCTTTGCAAATATTTCAGTTGCTGGAAAATACTGGCTTTCAGGAAGTTAAAACTTCTAAATGATTGATTCTGCTCCTATTGGGCAGACAAAAAAATCAGATCAACCCGAAAATCCGAGGGGCATTTTGGGATACGTCAATTCGTCTTCTCTTTTACTCACCCCAATTATCAATGCATCACCATCAGGAGGAAATACCTACCGGCATATCAAAGAGCATGATGAAAATAGGATACCAGTTTGATGAATGTGACCCGGTTTGATTTCGAATATTCAGTGTCACTTTGTTTCCTGGTTGACAGGCTGTGAGAAGCAAGGTATTTGATAGCTTTTTTTTCATAGTCTCTATGACTTTTTGTAGCTGGTTGGGGCCCCGGAAACGTTTTCCGGGGTTTTTTAATGCACATCATTTTTGGAGTGAAAACCGTATTGTCCATCGCCGGCTTAGGTGATGTCGCCTGGATCGATAGGGTATCGAGCATCACCATCAGGTGGAACCACCTGACGTCATATCAAGCTCTTTTTACATCACTACTTACTGAGTTCTGTTTCTGACGGGATGGTGGAGCAACTGATTAACCTGAGATCCTCTCTTTAAAGTAATCTACCGGCTTCTTACCAAATCGCTGGTAGTACATGTCTGAAAACCTGGAGGGATTATTGATCCCCACGGCATAGCCTACACCTGTTACATTTCCGTATACTTCTGTCTCCAAAAATCCACGAGCCATTTGCAGTGCAATTTCATGGTGATACTCTGTATAGGTCATACCAGTGAGTAACTTCAGTTTTCGCTGAAACTGGCGTTTGCTCAAATGAAATGCGTCTGCAAGGTGGGTAATTTGATAATCGCTATTGGTAAGCTCCTTCTTTACCACCGTTTCTACCTCCTTGAGCCATTCAAGATCAGATTTGTAAATCACATTTGTAGCGGTTTCTTCCCTCGTATGATTAACAGGTTGATCTTCTGGAGATTCCTCTAGTTTTAACGCTTTACGTACCTCATACCTTGTGATCAGATTACTCACCCTGGCTAGCAGCTCAGAAGGGGAAAAGGGCTTAGTTAGATAGTCATCTACACCCAGCATCAAAGCTTGCAGCTTACTCTCTTCCAAATTCAATGCTGTCAGCATCACCACAGGTATGTTTCGATTTGCATCTGACGACTTTAAATGCTCCAGTAATTGGAATCCGTCCATACCTGGCATCATGGCATCAGTAATTACCAGATCAAAGGGTCGCTGTTCAAGCTGTTCTAATGCCTTTATGCCGTTTATAGCCAGTGTCACCTCATAGTTTTCTCCAAGCAACTGTTTTAAATGAGCCTGCATATCGTGGTTGTCTTCCACTACGAGAACGTGGTGCTGAGCTTCGGCATTTACGCCCGTAGGTAAAGCATGGTCATCAGCAAGCGCCACACTTCGATTTTCAGTGGTCGTAGTTTCCGTTTGTAATCCTGTAGTCAACGGGGCGTCTACTACCTCCAGGGGTAGGGTTATGGTAAAAACGCTTCCCTTGCCGTACTCACTCGTTACGGTAAGGTCGCCTGCCATCATCAAAACAAGCTCTCGTGCCAGTGCCAGACCGATACCGGTACCACCCTGTAAAGGGGCATGCGGTTGCTTACTCTGGTAGTAGCGGTCAAAGATATACGGTAGATCCTCAGGGGCTATGCCTGGACCTGTATCGCTAATGGAAAGGCTCATATGCCCCTCCGTATCCCTGATCGTTAGCGATATCTGCCCTCCTGATTCGGTGTACTTGATGGCGTTGAACAGGAGGTTGTTGAGGGCTTTTTCTACTCGGGCTTTGTCTATCATGATCCATAGTGGCAGGGTTTCCGCCAGGTCAAGGCTGTAGTTGATATTAAGCTCCTGCGCAAACGACTCGTAGTTGGAGTATATACGCTTTATATAGGTGCTCAGCTCTGTAGGCTCCTTTTTTACTTTGGGTTTATCTGATTCGAGTTTAGAGAGGTCCAGGATGTCGTTGACCAGTACCTTCAGCTTACGGGTGTTGCGTAATGCCATTTCCACTGTCTGATGGTGGTACTCACGCTTCTGCATGAGAGATTCCAGCGGACTGGAGATTAGCGTGAGCGGGGTGCGTAGTTCGTGGGAGATGTTGGCAAAAAACCTGGATTTGGCTTTATCCAAAGAGGCAAGTTCGGTTCGCTGCTGTTCGATTTCCTTGTTTCTCTGGCTCAGAAGCACATTGGATTTTTGTTTTGATTGATAATAGCGATAGAGTATATAGACAATGATCAGCAGGACTAGCACAGCTCCCGATATCAGGTATTGTTTCTTTTGTTGTTGTTTGATGGTCTGGTCTAAGCGTATCTTCTCCTGCTGATTTGCTGACTGGATGGAATCCTTTTGTTGATTATACTGGTACTCAGATTCGAGTAATGTGATGGCTCTTGTGTTGTCCTCATTGAGTAGGCTGTCAGACATCTGCTTAAAAAGAATTTGGTTTTCGTATGCGGCTTGATAGTTGCTCAAGGCAGCTTCTGTTATTGATAATTGTTCGCTGCTAAGTTTGATGGCTTCTTTTCTTCCATGCTTCAGACTAAGCGTCTTTGCCAACATCAGATACGATCTAGACGCTCTCCACTGCAATCTTTGTGCGTAAACCTGGCCGATGGTAATGAGTGGATAAGCCTGATCAGCCTCCATATTCAAATGCTCGAAAAGTTCAATAGATCGAAACGCATAAGCCAGTGCACTGTCTTGTTCATCGGTATGGAAATAGGCATTGGCAATTAGGCCAAATAATGCACCCAAATTGGGGTGAGGTCCAAAGCTCTGCTGAATATCAAGTGCCTTTATTGCAAATTGCAAAGCCTTCTCATAGCTATCCTGGCCTTCATAAGCTGACGCTATACTGGTTAGAACTTGACATACCTTTGCTTGGTTTTTGAGTTCTTCAGCAATGCCCAAAGATCGTGATAAATGAAAATCGGATTTTTTGAAATTATTAAGACGATTATAGATGTTACCAATCTCAAAATGAGAATTTTGTTGAATACTGAGACTATTGAGTCTTTCCCCAATTTCTAAAGAATTAAGGGCACATTCCAGTGCTTTTTGATAATGTCCCATGTCTTTAAAGATAAGCGTCAGGTTTAGATACGTAGAGGATAGACTGGCCTCATCACCATGCTGCCTTTTAGCTTCCAGGCATTTCCTGCAATAGCCTATAGCCTCCTCTACGTTTCCCCTGCTTCTTTCTAATATGCAAAGCCCATTGAATGCATTGGCCGTTCCCATAAGGTCATGGTACTGTGTCGCCAGGTCGAGCATCTTTTTAAAAATGCTTTCAGTAGCTTCATAATCTCCTATGTTCATTTTAAACCAACCCAGATTGTACCAGGCATTGATTTCCAGGGGTGGATATTGTGTCTTTTTGGCCAGCGCTAAGCATTTGTTGACATACTGCATGGTCTCAGCAGAATCCATGTAATCATACGCTATAGACATCTGTAAAAGTATGTCTTCCTTCTCCTGTACAGTCAAACTGCTTGCATCAGTTTCCAGTACTTGTAAGAGCGAGTCAAACGTCGGAGGGTTTTGTGCGAAACTCAGGCGGCAGATAAGAAATAATCCAACATAACAAATTAAATATTTCATCTCGGGGTGTGGGTTGTGATTGGTTTTTTACTAGAGATTTTTATGGTACCTCAATTAGTATGAATAGTAAAATACATTAAATGTCAATATTGTTTGTACTAAGCAATTCGATAGATGAATTTGTCACCCCATTTTGAACGTTTTGCCACTTGTCAACTTACTATAGTGGCATGGAATATAAAGGGTTATAATCTAAGTGAAAGAATTCTTAAAGGCTTTGCCCTGTGGTCCAATAAAAATGTCATCTCAGCGAGGACGGGGATTTCAATCACGCTTGTAATCTGAGAGTTACAGGTTCTCCATATTTACTACCCGAATTATTCGGGTTAATCATTGGCTCAGGTTTCCGCTCCAGGGCCTGAGCACATAAGACATTGGTCTACGTACCGTGCACTCCAGCCCCATGTGCGAAATCCGGTTTCTTTCCTCACGCACCAGTGAAGAATGCGCTGCTGTCAGGCCGTCTTTTCAGGCCGATGCCCCATTTGGCCTGATAGCCCGCGCATATCCACTATTTAAGACAGTCATTTCCTGATGGGAAGTCATGGTTTATGCTGCCTGCCTCTCAGGCCAATGTCACCTCTCGTAAGTCCATGACATCATCCGGAAGCCAATGTCATGAACCGGAAGATGATGTCACCTTCTGTATTGATGGAGTGTAGGTAGCCTGATTACATTCGACTGACGCTTTACTCGATTATGATTCGGACAAGCCAAAAAATTTTCAATACGTAAAACTTAAATTTTCAAAAAAGATGAAAAAATTCCTACTTCCTACAGCCGTGGTGCTATGTGTACTGTCACTGCTGGTTAGTGCATTTAAGACGACTGAGACTCCACCCACTTCAAGAATAGGTTACCTCAGTATCAATGAATTGGTGTCTGAGATTCCTGAATATCAGATGCAGCGCGGCAAACTCGACACGATTATCTATGAATTCAATGTAGCCTTACAGTCTAAGGTGGCTGAGTTTCAGGAAAAGCAGCAAGCCTACGTACAGGACTCAGCATCTATGAATGAGGTCATCAAGACCGACAGGTTCACCGAGCTGCAAAGCCTGTCCCAGTCCATTCAGGCATTTAAGCAAGTATCTGAGGAAGAAGTGGCCAAAAGAGACAGCAGCCTCGTGCAGCCCATCCTCACGGAAGTGCAGTCAGCCATTGACCAGGTAGCTGGGGAGTATGGCTATACCCACATCCTCAACACCGATGTGCGGGCGCAGAATGGTCCTCCCATGGTCCTATTCGCTCAGGAAGAAACCAACCTGAAGAATCTGGTGCTGGAGGAATACACGAATCTTCAGAAAAATAACAAACAATAGGAATTATGAAAAAATTAGTAAGACAATACTCGAAAAAGTACCGGTCTTCTGATCGGTTCAGATGGGAAAGCATCCCGTCATCTCATGCCGGCAGGCTGCTGGTGATGCTGGTCATACTCCTGGGAGGGGTTACTATCGCACAGGCACAGTCCGAGACTGTGAATGGAAATCTCACGGTCAATGGAAACCTCAACACTACTGGTCCTATTCAAGGTAAGTCATATGATAATTTGACCATTGGTAAAGCAGTTATCATGCGTCAGGGAGCTCAAGATTGGGAGAATAGTGGCTGGCAATTAACTGTCAATGCCACGAGTAATGGTTATGGAATGTATTCAAATGGTACTTTAGTTTTGGATGCTAATAATACCTTAACGACAAAAATAAATAATCAGAATATTTGGCAGATGACTTCATCTGTCATCAATGCGTATAAACCTTTAGTTGTTACAGGCAATGTGAATGCCAGCAACTTTATCGGTAACGGTGGGCAGCTTACCAACCTCAATTGGAACAACATCAGTAACAAACCTACCAATTTTGGAGGTTCATTATGGACAGCCAATGGTAGTAATGTCAACTATTCTGGAGGTAATGTTGGTATAGGTACTACTTCACCGACTGAAAAACTGGATGTTGCTGGCAATGTAAAAGCCAACACTTTCATCGGAGGAGAGATCACTACACCTGGCGGAAATGAAACACTCAAAATTAGTTCCAGTGGAGGTATGCGTCTTGAATCATATGGTTCAATTCATATTCGGACCTATAGCGGAGGAATTATACTTTCTAAAGACGTTTGGCTTGGTAACAATCATAAAATCAGTGGAAATGGTAGCGGGCTCACCAACCTCAACTGGGACAACATCAGTAACAAACCTACCAGTTTCGGCAGCTCAGACGGCAACTTCGGGCAATTAGAGAGTCATTCTAAATATAGCGATTTTAACACACCTACTGACAAGTGGGGCTGGAATTACGTTATTGGGTCAACAAATGCGCCTAGAGCAGGCAGTCATTGGTATCGATTAAGGACTTCCCTGGGTAGTCAATACCCTAATTATAATATGGAACTGGCCGTGCCGAGAAATACTGCTGGAGAGATGTGGACGCGCACAAACGAAAACGGTAATTTTAACCAATGGGAGCAGGTAGGCTCCAGAATCCGCGGTGATTTTACTGCTGATGGCAGTGCTACCGCAAATGCCTTCATCGGTGATGGTTCGCAGCTCACCAACGTTAGCGCTAGTGTGTTGGGAGATCAAAACGACATTGCTCATGATGCGGGTTACAATCATGCCAATAATTCAACAGCCACGGTTTTTGAAAGTACAGAACATAATGGTGGCAACACACCAGCTCCTGCTAAAGATGTATTGAGTTTAGTAAGAGAAGGGGTAAACAGTCAGGCTTATGGTAACAAAGCCTCATTTGCCTTGGGGAGATATGAAAACGTGGGCACCTCTTCCCGTTCTCAACTAGACATTAAACTGACCGATGGCTCATTCGCCGATCATAATACGGTAATGTCGCTGAGAAGCAATGGCAATGTAGGTATCGGGAAAACTAATCCTGGTTATATGCTGGACATCAGCGGACCAGATGCTGCTATCAGAGTAGGGGAAGGTACTAGCAAAGGAGCTGTGTATTTGGGTAATTCAGCGCATGGCATCAAAAGAAACTACAATGGAGTAAACGACGTAGGTTTTTATACGACCAGCGGTGATTTATATTTATCTACCAACAACGCTTCCTCTACAAACGAATTTATTCTCAAGCGAAATGTAGGTGTAGGTATAGGCACCACTACCCCCACTGAAAAATTAGAAGTAGTAGGCAATGTAAAAGCACAAGCATTCATTGGTAGTAATATGTACGCAGGTGTATATGCAGGGAATAGCGGTTACGCTCAATTCAGCCATATTGATCGTACTGCTGGAGGTGATTATGCACTGGTACAGCAGAATAATGGAGAAACTTTTTTAAACGCAGCTGGCTCCAGAAATATCCGATTCCGATTGGGAAATGTTGATAAAATGATTCTGTTAAATAATGGAAACTTTGGTATAGGCACCACCAGCCCCACCGAAAAGCTGGATGTAGCCGGCAATGTAAAAGCTACCACCTTCATCGGTGATGGTTCGCAGCTTACCGGTCTAAATATCGGTAATTCTATTACCCTGAAAGGCGGAGGCCCTACTGGTAGTACTACTGGTACCCAGATTGCTTTGGGATATGCCGGAGGTACTAGTTTTCAGCATGCCATCAAAACAAGGCACAATAGTTTAGGTGAAAATTCCAATTCCATTGATTTTTATGTATGGGACCAGGGAACAGATGCTACGAATGCATTGGGATCAAAACGCGTAATGACGATAGACGGAACTGGTACTGGCAGAGTGGGTATAGGCACTGCCAACCCAAAGAGAACACTTGATTTGGGCAGTGGCCAGCTTACGTTTGGAGACAATGTAGGAGTAGACGGTAAGCAGGGGCTTTATTGGCAAAACAATGATTTTTACGGTATTTACAGAGAAGAAGGTCCCTGGTCTGGTGACTTCCAGCAGCTGAAGATAGCCTTCAGAACGGGTATTGTTTTAGCTCCTGGTAGTGGTGCTTTAGCTAAATCACACGTAGGAATAGACGGAGGTCTTTCCATAGGAGAGGCATACTATGGTACTAAATATGACAATGGCCTCATCGTACAGGGTAGCGTAGGTATAGGCACCACCAGCCCCACTGAAAAGCTGGATGTAGCCGGCAATGTAAAAGCTACCGCCTTCATCGGTGATGGTTCGCAGCTTACTAACCTAAATGCAGCCAATCTTACAGGGTCGCTTGGGTCGCTTGATGTAGATGGTAGGAGTATTATACGAGGTGAGAGCCGTGAACAATTGACCATCAAAACAAACAATAATGATGAAGATGCGGGTATTTCTTTTGAGAACAGTGGAGGGGCCCAGACCGCAAACATCTACAGGAAGAACCTAAATCCTGGAAACTTACAAGCTGACCTGGTATTTGCTACAGGAAGTACTTCCAGGGCATCTAATACGGATGTGTCTACACTCACTGACAGAATGGTGATCTCGCACCAGGGAAACGTAGGCATAGGCACCACTAGCCCCAGCGAAAAGCTAGAGGTAGTGGGCGATGTAAAAATCTCAGGAAAAGCAATAGCACAAACCTACAATTTTGGCTCGTACGATAAAGGCTTTATCATGACTGATCCAAGCTGGATCAGAACCTCCGGCACAAATCTTTACAGTGGAGCTGGGATCATTCGATCTGACGCTTCGATTCAGGTTGGGGTCGATGGATCAAAATTTCTCGTGACTTCAGAAGGTCAGCTTACCACAGCTGGTAGCGTAGGTATAGGTGTCTCCAATCCTACTGAAAAGCTAGAAGTAAGTGGAGCAATAAAGGCTGATAATTTTATCGGTCGGAATCCTACTTCAAGCACCTATTTCAGAAACTATAAGGGATTAGCGGGTCAAAATATTCATATGGATGCCCCAACCGACAGGAACATATATTTAAATTACTATGGTGGAAACGACGTACTAGTAGGTAATCCTAATAATACAACTAAGAAGCTAAGAGTATTCGGCACACTAGAAGTCGATGGTGACCTGACGGTGAATGGGCAGACGATAGGCTCTGGTGGAGTGAAGGAAGAAACTATTAATGGTATTACTACTTACTCTCAAGAAGTAGCTCCTAATAAAATGCCATATGCCTATTTCGAGGGTTCAAGTGATGATTGGTATGACGCTGACGACTTCCCCCCTAACGGACAACCTGCTCTTTTAATTGGTACAACGGGAGGTACTGTTACGATAGACGGAGGTCTAGAGGAAGGAACCGGCATTATAAATCCACAAACGGGTGAGGAGTTCGTTAGAAATAGTTTAGTCTTAGGTGCTAGAAATAGAACCGTACAAATAGGCGATGCAAATTCAGCAACGGTAAATGTCAACAAGGAAGGTAATAGGATAAACCTAATGGCAAACAGTATTAATCTGTCTGGTGATACGGAAGTTTATGGAGACCTTAGTCTAAAAGGTAACCTGGTCTATGGCGATGCTACGGACACGGACGAAGAGGAACTCACCATTACAGCCGACCACTTCACAGTGATCGATCCGGATAATGCAGACACGGTCTTTACTTCCAGGAGGTTGGGAATATTTCCTGGCGCAGGTAATTTTAAAGATTATGTACAGATTTATACCAAGGAAAATGACCCCGCTAAGCTAAGGTTTTCACCATATGATAACGTCTCTACTGGGCATCATGATTTTGAAATAGAAGCAAAACATGGTAATGATAATGTAACATTAAGTTTTAACCTTGTAAGTAGTAGTAATAATAGTGGAAGTAAAGTGATGAGTTTGGCTAGGGAATCTTACGGGATCAGCCCCGGCCAGTCTCGGGATTATTCAAAATTGGATCTGGGTAGGTCTAACAGTGCTAGTGGCATAATTCAATTGCATGGTAATAGTTCCAATGAATCAGATTACTTCATCGGTAATACAATGACATTCGCCCCGGGAACAGATGGTCATGATTTCGCCATATCTAAGCAAGTGAGTGGAATAAGGTATACTGGGCTTGCCTTATTGACTGATAATGCCACCGATCAGAATCCAAAAGTTTGGGTTCCGAATGAGTTGTTTGTTGGTTTAAAAAAGGATTATTCAAGTTTCTCGGCAGCAGCTAAGCAATTTGCTCTTTTCGTATCAAACGATGGTACAGGATCAACAGGTGCAGGCGGCATTCTTACTACAGATCTTGCCATAGCCTCCACCGACCAATGGGCAGATTATGTCTTCGCGGAGGATTATGACCTAAAATCTCTGGAAGAAATGGAAACCTTCCTCATGGAGCACAAGCACCTGCCAGGCGTCATCAGCGAGTCTGAGATCAAGGAGCAGGGATTCTACCGTGTGCCGGAGGTACTGGTAGGCCAGCTCAAAAACCTCGAGGAGCAGGTACTGCACAACATCGCGCAGGAGAAGAAGATCACTTCGATGACTTCCATGCAAGCCGCTCAGGAGAAAACCATTGCCACACAAGAGGCGCAGCTTAAGGCCCAGGCCGAAAAGCTGGCCAGACTGGAAGCACTGGTCAATCAACTTATATCAGAAAAGTAGTTAGTGAGCATCACCTGTGCGCCGGCGGTGGGCGACTGCCGCCGGTGCTTAGGGGTGTTTTTATTTACTTAAAAGCATTTGACAATGAAGTATTTTACAAATAATACCACGGAAGCACGAATATGGGCCTCCAGTGTGTGTAGGTGGCTGATATTGTCACTTATGCTGGTCTGTGGTGGTCGCCTTGCCTACGGTCAGTTAGTGCCAGATTTTTATTACTCCGAAGCAAGAGATGTGGATCTGGAGCAGTTATTTGAGTTGGCGGGAGAAGACACAGACTGGGGTATCCAGGCAGAAATGACCGGACCAGACGGCTTTGTAGAGGTAGAACTGCTGGCACTACCCATAGGTACCCAGACGCAAGTTTTAGATCTGAACGGAACCAACAGTCTCCTGAAGATTTATACCGAAGAAAGCAATACCAATAGCTACAGTCGATCTGCTTATTATGCGTTTAATGATCCGGACTCGAATGTTCCGGTACGCTTCACCCTGGCCATGCTTGATAAGAGCTATACGAGCAAGGAAATTTCAAAAATAGATGACAGTGATCGTGTGACTATCTGGGATACGGATGAGTACAAGCGTGCCATGATGCGGGCTTACCACTGGCAGAAGGGCTTCCGGTCAGTCAGTTCAGATCCTAAGCTTAAGGTAGTACTCAGGATCACCTATCAGGATGCCATCGTGCATAAGGTGAAGGTGCCAGGCGTACCACCATACGTTTTTGCGCAGGAACACGATGTGGTCGTGGATGTATATAATTATAGCGACAGGGGATTGAAGAACAGTTATTCGCTCAATGAGCTGACTACTCTGGATCTGGAGGTAGGTGATTCGGTGGTATTTAAGACCACAGACCCAACCTTCACGGTGAGTGGGCTCAGGGAGGTATGGCTTGCTCGTACCGGAGGAGAGAGCAAGTATTACTATTCCCCGGAGCGCATGGCAGGTTTCAAGCCCTTTATAGGTTTTGATAGCCAGGTACATGGGGTGGCGCTGCGTAAGCATCCAGACCCTGCACATAAGCAGTATCCGACTTTAGCACCTGTCACCAGCGATCCAAACGGCACACTCTACTACTACTGGATCGCAGAAGGCAATGTGCAAGCTGGAGCTCCGGCCTATGACCCTGCCAGCTCGGCAAATGGCAATATAGCGTTTGAGAAATTTAAAGATGCGGCCAAATTTGGTCGACAATCATTCGATATAGGTGGAGGTGAGACCGTACAGCAGCAGCGAAATAACCAAAAGGAAGGACTGAATGTAGAGCTGATCACCTCCTGGGATAAGTCGCGAACTACGCCTGGAAGCTGGAGTGACTGGATTTCTCAAAAAATAAAAGACTTTACGGGGTATGATTACAATGCGGATGATTACCGGATAGTCTCAGGATTAGATGGTGATGAGATCGTCCTCCTGGAGCAAAATACCAATCCTGCCAATCCCGTTGGTAATCGGGATCTGTTACAAAAACTAAAGGAAGACTGGAAAGAGATGAAGGAGGGGCCAACGTTAGATCCAGTCAACATAATGGTCAATTTTTACCAGCGCAACCGTATGTTTCAGCTTAAAGAAACAAACCCCGAGCTATACGACTACTGGCTAAGAAGGTATGGTGAGGAAGCAGGTAACATACTGACGGAAATACTGGATAAAGAACAGTATGTTCATGATCCGTCCGTTACTGAAGACAAAGACTATTTCAACAAAAAGCGACCACTAAAATTTAAAGAGGCCACCGAATCTTCTATACCAGTGCCAGGTCTGCTTCAAACCTTCGCGATAAATGGTATAGATGATTCCCGCTACGATGAGCATTCGCTCGGCTTGAATGTAAAACTTCCAGGTACAGGTGCTATCGATAAGCCATTTTATAGCATATCGGGCGAAAACAGCCCGGCGGCTTTTCAACAAAATGTGCCCTACACGATGAATGTATCAGGAATGACCACAGCGTTCAAGAACAAGTTGGTCATGGAATATAGCTATGAGAATCCTCTGGGTCACCTGGAAGTGTTTGCTAGAAAGTTTAATCCACAAAATACCAATAACGGCAATTGGACAGAGAATTTTAATATCGAAGGATCTGGCTATCATGAGATTACTGTCTATTATCAGTTTTCCCAGAGTAGTGAGAAGGTGATCATCGCGGGTAAGGAATTATTGGAAATTCAGCTGAGGTTTCTGTCCGTACCAGGGAGTAATGGTTACAAGGATTTTTATGCTGATGGTAATATACCTCCTGGAGTAGATCTTAAAGAAGGAAGAGGCGAAGGGAATTTTTGGTACCTGAGGGATTTCAACAATAAACTGACAGATGAGCTGGCCGGCATTTATCCGGAAGAGATCGGTCGCACCAAGGAGTTTCCTTATGTATTTGAGCAAGGCCAGGAGGTGAGCTTCAACATCATGGATGCAGATCCGCATACATTTCTGCACTATGATGTGGACTTCTATCTGTCCGAGCGGTTTATGAGCAAGCGCCTGGATGATGCTTACCTTCAGAATAGAATTAAGTGGTACCTATCGGCCGATCCCGGTGGTATATCGGGTGCTCCGGTTGGGGATGGACGCCACCTCACTTATACGTTCGCCAATGCAGGTACGTACTTCTTAAAATGTGTTTACAATGGAGCAAGCTCAGTCAAGGCTAAAGTAATCGTAAAGCCGTCTAGCTATGCCTACGACAAAACCAATGACCGGACGAACACGGCCGAGCATTCCTTGGGTAAAATCAAAATCACTGAGCTGACAGCCCTGCAAAAAGACTGGATAGCAGAATGGGCGACTCAGGCCAATGGAGGTACTACACCCAACCTCAATCCAGTGAAGCTAGCCGTGGTTGATGAGATTTACAGTCAGTTTACCTACAGCGAGGGGCCAAAAGCACAAAAAGGAATAGCAGGGATGACGCCTGGCACTAAGACCAATCGCTATGGCCCTCAAAATGACTTCAACACCAACTTTAGTTGGGTCAAGCCGAATGGTTTTAATCATGATGAGCGCGATATCTTGGTACTACCATCAACAGATTTATCGCAATTGCCAGAGCAGTTAGATGATTGGTATCCGTCAAGTTGGATTCTTCATTACATGCCTGGACCAGACCCTAAAGTGATCACGGACATACCTGGCTACAACATTATCAAAGATGAAGGGGGAGTAAATAGTAAGGTCAAGGCCTATTTCGATAGTCATTCCAATCTCATCGAGCCCTGGCAGGTGAGGCTTCCATGGGTGTCCCAAACGCAGTGGAAGGGCTACCGCACACGAACCAATATCAAAACCCTGAATAAGCTTGCAGCTATTTTTGATAATAATCAGGGAGCTTTTTCTGGAAATGCTTTCGGACTACACGACACTGAGCAGGCTTATGATAGTTATGTCACTGCTACCAACCAGCTCTTGCCAGAGTTCACTGATCTCCAAAAGAAAAAATACGATTTCTACTGGAAGCTACGCTCTGGTCAGGTCAAGCTCATTCATGAAGATGATCTGGCTACCGGCGAGATCAAAGTGAACGTAACAGACCCTGACCACCCGACAGAGCCCATTCACATTGCCAAGTACATAACACCGGGCGAGTTGCCACAAGACTGGATGGCGGGAGCAGATATGTCCAGCGTACCCAATCTGGAGGCCAAAGGCATTAGCTGGGGTTATGGTCAGACGAGTGTCGACCCCTATGAGCTTATCAGCGACTATGGGATGAACACGGTCAGATTAAGGTTATGGGTAGATCCTGTATACGAGAGTTCTGGTGACCAGTTTTGTCAGGTACCATCAAGTGCTGTCGGCACAAGCTATGATTTCTCACGTATTGATGAGGTCAAAACACAAATCCAACGAGCGAAAGCTAAAGGATTAAAGGTACTATTGGATCTTCACATGTCTGATACCTGGACCGACCCGGGTGCCAACATCATCCCGGAAAGCTGGAAAGTAAGTGGTCAGATACCTGATGTGAATACCTTGGAATCAACCATAGCAAATTACGTAACAAATACGCTGCAAACATTGATTGCTGCCGGAGCTACCCCCGATTACGTGCAAGTAGGGAATGAGACCAATAGTAATATTCTACTATCAGATGAATATGAAAAGCTTACTGTAGCTCAGATTGCCAGTGAGATAGGAGTGACTGAAGCCCAAATGAACGGTTCCAAGTTTACGATTAACTGGGACAGAAATGCTCGACTTCTCAATGCAGGGCTGCAAGCTGTAAAAAGCTTTGCTACAAACAATAGTGTAGACATCAAAACGATGGTTCATATAGCCGGCACTTACCGGGCGCAAGATTGGATTAAAAAGGCACTATACACCGATGGCAATGTTCCCGGGGAATCCTGGATAAACAGATCTGACAATGGTATTGGGACCGAAGTGATTAATCGTGGTTTAATTGACTTTTTAGGCATGAGCTACTATCTGGCTGAGGCAGAGCCATTAGAAATGGAGAATAATACACCGAGTGTTAACATTGCAACCTTATCTGGAATTATTGGCAATATTAAGACCGTAACCGGTTTACCTACCGTTATTGTTGAAACCGCCTTTCCGCGTTCCTATGATTACAGTGATTGTTCCAAAAATCAAATGGGTTTTGGATATCGGGGACAAGAATGGAATGACGTACAGGATGGTAGGGGATTCCCTAAAGTGACAAGTGATAACCTCCAAAAGCAGTGGCTACTATCGCTAATAGACATGCTGAAAAGCACAGATGGTGGTAGTGGATTGCTCTATTGGGAGCCTTTTTGGGTTGGATCTGATAATGAAACCGTACCTACCAAAGACCTTGTTGGGTCAGGCTGGGAGAATATGAGCTTTTTTACTTTCGAACATGGAGTGCCTTCCGACGGACTCAATATATTGGCCGAGGGAGGGGGCATGGAGGCTTTTTGCGATGGAGCTTGTCCTGACAACCTCACTGGAGTGGTAGCCAATAAAATGGTGCTCATGGGTAATATCGGTTATAATGAAACTCCCCAAATGAGCAAACTAAAATCGCTCATTAATTCGATCGAACCGGGCACAATTGTCACACTAGGTAATATACAGTATCCGTCTCAGGCAAATAATAGTAATGATTTCTATACAAGTTTTCAGAACATTTTTGCAAATCACCTGGCTAATGGGAGCTTGTTTCCGGTAGTGGGTAGGGCGGACTATAAGGATGGAGTTAGTCACCGAGGCTTAGTCGGTGAGGAGTTTTGGCTTGATTTCTTCGGTAAGAACGAGACCTACTACTCTTTTTCCTCCAATGATGTCGAGTACTTTGTGCTCAATACCATCAATCGAGTGGGGCCTAGTACCCTGCCTTCTGCTAATGCCTTTACAGATCAGATGAAGCTCTGGCTTGAAACGAGCGTGGCGGCCTCCACCAGGAAGTATCAGGTCGTACTGAGCTATTATTCTCCTTATACTACGACACTAAAAAGTGATTTTCTCAATAATTGGGATTTCAAAGCCATGGGGGTGGATTTGTTTGTCTCTTCTTCGCCAAGTTATTATGAGCGCCATGACGTCAATGGTGTACCGTTCGTTAATGTGGGCCTTGGTGGTAGTAGTAGAAACGAAAATGACTATTCAGCACAGTATCCCGCTACGTTGGTGGAGGGCACGCATTATGCGAAAAAATATGGCGTGCTTACCGCTACCACGGGTAGCAATATGATGATGTTCCAGTTTATCAACGAGGACGGGGATAAGATCGATCAGTTTTACCTGATCAATCGGGATGATGAGCAGCAGGGGCGTGTAGATAGCTATGACTTGCAAGGTAGGCGGGGTACGGCACTCACTAATACCTCAGAGGCACTGGACGTATGGCTGATCCTGGGACAGTCCAATGCGGAAGGGCGCTGTGGAAGCAACTACTGCTACGACGAATTCACCGGAGATGAGACGGGTGAATTAACCAAGACTTACCTGTTAAATGAGAAAGGCCAATTTGAACAGGCAAAGAATGCATTGGCCAGGTACTCTTCGGTAGGTAAGATCCAGTTTACGCAAGCCCTTGGTTTCGGATGGACCTTTGCACAGACCTTAAACAATGACTCGACTTATGGATCAACAAAACTTGGTCTGATCGTGAACCCAATTGGAGGAACAGATCTGGACGAGTGGATGCCGGACTATGTGCCATCTGAAGCTAAGAAAAAAGCGTATGGCAAGTTCTCTGTTGGCTATGGTGGTGAAAACCTGTACAATGAGACGCTAAGGAGGGTAAATGAAGCAGTATCTCAATACTCCAATCTTAACTTTAAGGGGATCATTTGGGCGCAAGGTGAAAATGATGCACAGCGCATCAATAACGGCGAATTAAATTATGCTCAGAAGGCGCGTGCTCTTTACAATGAATTTGCATCTTATTTTGCCGATGAGGATCTGCTATTTTTGATCCCCGAAGTGTCTTATCGACCGGACTTACCTGCGGGAGATGAGTGGAGTCATACTCAGCTCAATGCCGCTTATCATGCGATGGCGGACCTCACGCCAAATATACGGGTTGCGAGTGCCGCTGGGATGAGTACGTTTGACGGTCAGGACAACAATACAAAAGACACTGGAGTACATTGGGATCATGATTCCTATCGTATGATTGGTGTGAGGTTGGCCAATCTGTTCTTAAATCCAGCTTCGGGCGCAAGGATTGCTGAAGAGGAAGAAGATGTGCTCGGAGCTGATTGGTCTGTCAATGTGTATCCAAATCCGGTCAGGGATGGCATAACCAATATCCAGATTGAAGTTCCGGAGAGTGAGTCGTATGAGTTGACATTGATAGACCTCAAGGGAAATGTAGTGTATGAATCGGAATTGATTTTAAGTAGTGGTGTAAATCATACAGTCTTGTCTGTATCGTCACTGGCTTCAGGGGTTTATGCGTTGAAGATTACAGGAAGCGATCAGATCATTTCTCAGCAATTGATCATTCAGCACTAGTGTATAACTAAGAGGCGCTCCATGGATCTGGAGCGCCTCTTTTAATTGAAATTTAAGTAACAGAATGCTTATGAGCTGTACCGTAATGTCGTCCTATGAATATCAAAAGCACCTGTAGTTGCTCATGTATAGTCATCTTCTTAATCGTTAGATATACAGCTATTAATCCCTGAGAACAATGTCAAGATGCATTAGAATATTTCTATTACAGATTTTCTTCCTTATTCTATGGGTAAACCTTAATGCCCAATATACCTTACCTCAGCTATTTCCAGGGATGAACTTTATTGGATATTCGAACGCTAATAACAGCAACATAAATCATCCAGGCGGGACCGAGTATCAATATTTGAAGCGTGCAACAGGGATCATAATCGATAACGATAATGGTACGGATGGTTTCTGCTCCTGTACCATAGTAAACAGCGCACCACAGCAAGGGAAAATACTCTTACTTACTGCAGCCCATTGTCTTCCGTCGAGGACCGCAGGTGCTGAAGTAGGTCTGACCATATCATTCAATTATGAACATCCTCATGCTCTTGAGCGTGGGTCTATGGCTACAGACGAATACATTACCAGGGTATTTGTAGTAGGAGGTACAATCCGTTTAATGGACCGAACAAGTGATCTCGCGCTTGTTGAATTAAGAAAGGAGGGATCAGAAGAATGGTATGAAAACGTCTTTGCAGCAGGTTGGAATGCCTCATTGGGTATAGATCCGAACCTCAATATATCACATCCAGCGAGAGATCATAAGAAGGTATTTTCCAATCCGGAAAAGAGCCAGTTATCTCTGCGAAAATTTATGGCAGGAAATGACCAGATCCGGGAAGGTCTGTTTTATGAAACCAAGGGCACATGGAATGGTATTAACACGTATCCTCAAAAAGGATCGAGTGGCTCGGGTATTTATGACAGCCATGGCAGTTTGTTGGGAGTACTCTCTGCGGGCGACCAAACGGATCAGCTTTCCTCCGCCATCGCCAATAATTGGTACAATAGTGAAAGTGGAGCCTCAATGCGTACCTACCTTGATCCCGATGGCCATTGGCTGAAGACGCTTCCTGGTGGTTATCTCAATGATTTGGTACCTACAGCTGGTAACTTCAATTTGACGCTGGCCGCTGATCAACTA
Source organism: Marinoscillum sp. (assembly GCA_024305105.1). Classification (GTDB taxonomy): domain Bacteria; phylum Bacteroidota; class Bacteroidia; order Cytophagales; family Cyclobacteriaceae; genus Marinoscillum. The sequence continues at coordinate 17,626 of JAMWZA010000001.1, read as the reverse complement.
TTAGAGACGCCCGGGATTCATCCATCAGATCCTTCCATGCTGTCGGATCAGGTGAGCTACCTGAGGCCATGGATGATATTTGATGACCTTAACTACGTCAATACACTGGAGAGTCTACTCGGCATCAAACTGCTTAACCCCGATGCGAGCCCTATTCAGCTTACTGTACATGCTTTGCTAAAGGATGAAGCGACCGGTGAGTATTTCGAAAAACTGATTTTTGGCAGTATCGCAGATAATACAGTTGATGAGGGGGCAGAAGGTTTCCGAATGAGCAGTTGGCAATGTGGCACTGATCTGGTTGGGATTGCTCCTTGCGAAAGACAGGAAGATCAGCATTGGTGGCCCATACAACAATTTTTGGGTAATAGTATAGATTACATTGCTACTATTGCACGAGCCTTCGTTACTGGAGCTAGGGAGGCTGGTGACATTCAATCTATAAAAGACGCCAAGATACCCGTCATCATCAGACTGAAAAACCTGGGCACATCATCTGCGCAGGTACAGGCACTGAGCTACCCCGGAGAAGTGCCCACCAATGCCCTGCAACTTTTCCGACCTGATCAGGTATCTAATCAGTTCCAATCCTATAAATACAGGTCCAGTAGCGGTGAGCATAGTGATCCGCTTTATATTGATCAACTCACTGTCAGCCAGGATGATCAAATTGTAGGAGATATCGAAACAGGTAATAATGGCGGATATCTTAATCTGGTCAACCCAAATTTTAGGATTGGTAAGGTCAAAGTGAGTTGGAGCCAAACATTCAAAAAGGAAATTGAATTGAAGCTCAATGTTGTGAATCAAGTATTCCCGTATAATTATAAGATTTGGGTTGATTATTTCAACACAGAGGAACTGGAGGGCCGTAGAGATCTTGACCTGGAAGACCCTTCACAAAGCTATACCTATAATTTTGTTGATGATCCGGTTGCACATCCACTAGAGGAAGTGGCGGCAGGCTTTGCGTCTGATGGATTGGTCACCCTCACCTATCAACTCCCTACAGCCAGAGAATTACAATTAGAACCGGGTCAAAGTCGGAAGACCCGCTTGCGTGTGGCAGTTTCTAATGAGTTGCTCAGCCAAAATGGTGAGTATAATCTTGGTGAAGTTGAAGACTATCTAATCGAATTGGTGGCGCCCACAAATCAGGAAATAGTAGAAGCCACTGAATCCAGTGTCTCCAAAAGGGCTCACCTGACTGGTAGACCCTCAGCCGACCTAACATGTGATAACAGCGACGAGGCACCAGCGGATGACCTGGAAGCGGGCACTCACGACTTTGGACTCTTTGAAATCACAGGCTGCCCGAGTGGTGACTGTTACAATACTTCCAATAAGGTGACGTATGGAAGTTCCATAGCGTTTGTGGGGAGCAATATTTTGCAACTGGATCAGTGCAATGCATTTATCAGTCAGGCATTTGCTGAGCGGACGGTAGCCATGTGGATTTATCCTACAGAGAATGGCCTGGTTGAAATGCTTTACGATGAAGGCGGAGCGCAAGACGGATTGGCTATTAGATTAAATAACGGAATGATTGAGGCGCAGATCGCCTCAAATGGACAGGAATTAAGAACAACCTCCAACACTAGCCTGGTCATGAACCAATGGCATCACATCATGGTGGTATATGATGATGGAAAGCTCTTGATCTATCAAAACGATGATCCGGCCATTGAAACAGATGGATCTTCATCCTTTACGTCCATTCCAGATCATTCAGACCCATCCGCTGTAGGAGGGAGCCTTGGCACCAATGCGTTTGGAGAGACTCCCAGTAATTTCACAGGGCTGGTCAATAACGTGATCATCTGGAATTATGCGGTTCCCATAACCTATGCGCTAGCGAAATACAGGCTTTATTATTCAGGTACGTCCAGTAGTGCCCGGCTGGTGGATCAGGTGGGGCAAGAAGAAGCTGAAGTGGAAAGTCAGGAGCCGGTCTTTTCCGTTTTCCCAAATCCGGCTAGTGACCAGGTCAATGTATTGATGGAAGTGCGTAAAGCAGGACCTTTCACTTTGAAGATTTTTGATTTGAATGGGAAGCAAGTCTATGAGATGAAACGCGATTACATCTCTGAAGGGCATCAGTTGGTTAGCTTGAAAAGTTTAAATCTTTTGCCCGCGACCTACATATTAAAAGTTCGATCAGGAAATCAGCTAAGAAAAGAAACGATTTTGATCAATTAAAACCCTTGAATAAGTAAATGAGAACTGTAAGAGCCACGATAGTGAAAAATTTTCTTAAAGCATGGATTGTTTCTGGATTCATAAGTTTGAATAGTCTTAATGCGCAAGAATTAATTACAGATACTCCTTTGGAGGCAGGGAATTCCCAAGTTTTCACAAGAAATATCAATCACCCAAATGCAAAACCCTATCAGCGATTAAAAAAAGGCGTTTGCATATTGTATTGGTATTCAACTGTAGATAAGTCATTTCATTTGGGTTCAGGATTTTTGGTGAATACTGTCGACAACTCATTCGAGAACGACAAACAGAAAATTTATTTAATGACCGTGGATCATAACAATTTTCCGATTGGTGATGGTGTTCCCAAGGACAAGAAAAAAGAAATTTATTTATCGTTTGATTATGAGTCAGCAAATCCCAACTCAAGGGAGGAAAGTGCGTTCGCACCTGAAGAATATGCGAGTATTCAAAGACTTTGGAGACTTCAAGTTAAATCATTGGTACGTGATCCCGACGCAGACCTGGCGCTTTATGAGATAGTCAGCGATGACCCCACCAATCCCTGGACAATTAAAGATTCACCGGTTTACAAAAATACATTTGCTTTAGGATGGACTTTACATCCTGCATTAACCAAAACAAGAGATATTGTTCAAATCGGCCATCCTTCCGCAGACCTTAAGAAATTTTTGCGCTCTCCGGAAAGTTTTGAATTTCAGGCATTTCAAGGTTTTAATACCAACTTTATTGAAATAAGCGTTGTTCCCAACCAATTGTATTCCCAGCAAAAGGGATCGAGTGGATCCCCTGTATTTGATAAAAATGGTCGGGTTTTCGCAGTAGCAAGCCACTCCGATAAAGAACCCCCTTACTATCAGTCTGCTTCCCTTTTGGAAAACTTATGGTACAGGGAAAATTGGATAGATATGATGAAATATCTTGATCCTCAAAATACCTGGATTAGTACCATACCAGGTGGATACTTGGAAGGCCTGATCCCTCATAATACCGATTTTAATCTGGAAGTGGAAGAAACCCCAAAGGTATCCTCGGTTTTGGTATTCAGTGCCAGTGATTTTTTTGGATTCACAAGGATTGGTCAGAAAAGAGAAAAGAATTTGGCAGATGGTCTGATTCTTTCGGGAACAAATAATGATGAAGTTTATTTGACATTTTATCCGGCCATGGAAAGTGATAGGATTCTTTATGGCTGTTTTTTGGACGATTATGGTGCAATGACTGCATCCACTCTTTTTGAAGGTAAGTCATGGGAAACGAATGAAGGAGAATTTCCTATTCCACCTTCACCTAAAAGTTCATATCCAGGGTTTAACAATGATTCTAAGATGATAAAAGCTTGGCTATTAAAATATTTGAGAGAAAATAACTCTATCGAAACAACCTTAAAGAATTTTCAATTTGAGGGTCAACTAAAAATACAATCTGCTGGGACTTCCAAGGTCACTGCGGTAAAGCTACCCAATCAAATGCCTTATAACGCCGTAGAATTATTTGAACCGCAACAACTAGAAAATATCTGGAAACATTATGATTACCATCCTAGCCGAGGAAAATCGGGTAAAGTTTTGAATATCTCTCAGATAACTTATCAGCAAGCGGACGTAGTTCCAAAACACATATCCACAGATAATAATGGAGGATATCTAAACCTTGTTAATGTCAATTACAAGTTAGGCCCCATAAAAATGAGTAGCGATGCGCTCAAAAATAATTTGAAACTTACTATTGACCTTTACAATCCTAATAATGAATCTGTATCCTACGCAGTATGGATTGATTACTACAATGGAGATGTGTTTGGAGGAAAGCAAGAAATCGATCATACCTATAACTTCGTGTATGATCCAGCCATCCATGAAGTAGAATTATTTGCAAGTGGTACTCATTCAGGCTCCTCCATCGTTTTAGAGGAGGAGATGCCAGACGTTAATGAAATCTCCCTTTTGCCCGGAGAAACGAGATTGACCAGAATGAGAATCTCGGTAAAGAAAGGTGCCGTGCCACCTACACAGGGCGAAATTTTTAATGATGGTGAAGTTGAAGACTATCTAATCGAATTGGTGGCGCCCACAAATCAGGAAATAGTAGAAGCCACTGAATCCAGTGTCTCCAAAAGGGCTCACCTGACTGGTAGACCCTCAGCCGACCTAACATGTGATAACAGCGACGAGGCACCAGCGGATGACCTGGAAGCGGGCACTCACGACTTTGGACTCTTTGAAATCACAGGCTGCCCGAGTGGTGACTGTTACAATACTTCCAATAAGGTGACGTATGGAAGTTCCATAGCGTTTGTGGGGAGCAATATTTTGCAACTGGATCAGTGCAATGCATTTATCAGTCAGGCATTTGCTGAGCGGACGGTAGCCATGTGGATTTATCCTACAGAGAATGGCCTGGTTGAAATGCTTTACGATGAAGGCGGAGCGCAAGACGGATTGGCTATTAGATTAAATAACGGAATGATTGAGGCGCAGATCGCCTCAAATGGACAGGAATTAAGAACAACCTCCAACACTAGCCTGGTCATGAACCAATGGCATCACATCATGGTGGTATATGATGATGGAAAGCTCTTGATCTATCAAAACGATGATCCGGCCATTGAAACAGATGGATCTTCATCCTTTACGTCCATTCCAGATCATTCAGACCCATCCGCTGTAGGAGGGAGCCTTGGCACCAATGCGTTTGGAGAGACTCCCAGTAATTTCACAGGGCTGGTCAATAACGTGATCATCTGGAATTATGCGGTTCCCATAACCTATGCGCTAGCGAAATACAGGCTTTATTATTCAGGTACGTCCAGTAGTGCCCGGCTGGTGGATCAGGAAGCACAGGAGGAAGCTCAAGCGGAAAGTCGGGAGCCGGTTTTTTCCGTTTTTCCAAATCCGGCTAGTGATCAGGTTAATATCATTTTGGATATCATAAAGTCAGGTACCGTCCAGATTGCACTTACTGATCTACAAGGCCGTTTGGTGTATGAAAGAGCATTGAATGCTGTCAGTAATGGTATACAATGGATTAAGTTAGGTTCGTTAGGCTTGCCTTCGGGTTCATACTTGCTAAGTGTAACTACTGATCAATACACCCGACAACATAAATTGATCATGAAATGATCCAGGACAATAGGGCATTAGGAAAAGATTGCAACCGAACAGTCATGAATTGCCTGATTCTTTATCTATCAACACAGGAAACAATAAACACCATGAAAACCCAAGCTCATGTTAGTTCAAGATTTAATAGCCTTTCATCTTATTTGCTCAGCCTAAGCTTCATAAAACGATCATTAATGTTTTATCTAGTGACTTCATTAATTTTTTTTGTTAATGATTCACTTACGGCACAACCTTCTAAAAAATATGTTAGAACCTATCAGACAGGGGTCTTTTTGAATGGGAGTATCCCATTTAGTCAACAGTCCGGATATCAGAATCAAATGGGATTCGGCGATTTAAAAGAAGCGTTTTCTTTGACTGTGCATTCCAGGTATCGTAATAAGGAATATGGAATATTGGCACCTTTTCCCCCAGGCCCGAGGATTACTGTGGAGGTGTATGACAGCCTGATTTTTGGCAAAAAGTCGAATGATTTTGTAAAAAAGGAAGGATTATTGTACGGAATCCGCAGTTACGGAGATCCAAATGTATGGGAAAGAGAAAGTTTTCAGGTCGAGAACTGTCTCTATGGCAATCGCTATAACGTGTTTGAAACACCTACAGGTCCTGTAGATGCTTTTGGTACCATGGAATGCCCTGGTTTTTCGCGAGATAGCGACGACTGGAAGAGCAATTACTATGCTTCGACCATGGAGTGGTTGAAAAGAAATCCTTCGCCATCCAACCTGGTCAAGCCATTTCAGGAGATGAGGGTCCCGGTTATCCTGAGAGTAACTATAGAAGAAGATCAACCGATGGATATTACCAATTCTAGTATTTTGGATTCCTATATTCCAGGAATCGGAAAGATCACAAATTACTTCAATTTTGATGAGCCACAGAGGAGGGAGCCTTTTATTACAAAATTTAAAAATAATGGTGCTGATGGTACAGTAACATCGGAATTTAGTTTTATTGATGACAGTGATCGAACACTCTTCAAAGATTCAACTAATAGCTGGAGACGACCGATCGATGATAAAGATGTTATTCCCGGAGTGAAATTCTATTCACCTTCCAGTAATGATTGTAATAAAAGCACATGGCCATCTTTGGAAGTGTTTAAATGGAGTGCAAAATATGAAGCTGGAACGGTCTATGAAAATGAGGTTCACTTTTATTTACGTACAGATGATGTAAAGTTGATGGTGGAGCAATGTCAAACAGTAATTGACCCAATTTCAGGTCAATCAAGTCAAACCAATTGCAATATGGTTCCGAGGGGGTTAGGTGAAATGATTCTTTTTGGAGCCGATAGCTGGGATAAACAAATGTATGATCTTGCAGACAATATAGGCCGCATTCCACGTTTGTTGAGAAGAGGCATTAAAGATGTTTATGTAAACTACAATGACCTTGGGAAAGGGGATGGCTGTCCATTAGCCAGTAATTCGATTAGGATTTCTTTAAACCCGCAAGTATATAAATATGCTGAAATGCCTGAGTTTTTTTTACACGAATCAGTGCATACAACCTCCGATCGTCTTTTGGTGGATTTTAAGGATGGTATAAATAATGGTGACTCTGAATGGAAAGAAGCGAATAAAGAAGATGGCCGAAATTATTCAGAGTATGTTCAAGCCAATGCAACTAACATGTATAAAGAACAGAACTCCGAACACTTTGCCTTATATCTCTGGCTCCGAACAGGTTATTTTGAGAATCGGAAGTTTCCTATTCTGTATCCAAATGATCCGACAAAAGCGGCTAGGGAAGCGAGGAAATTCAGAAACCAAGTCGTTGACTTCATGCCAAACAGGATCTACTATTATGAGAATTTTTTATTGAATAAAACATTTGATGGAATTGACTATAATAGATGGGACGAAGCACTATACCCAATGAGTGATTTTGGTTCTGTGTTTCAGAGTGGTACTCATCTCCCAAAAAATTCAGCCAGATTGGCCAATGTTGCAGAAAAGGAAGCAATCAAAAGTGTGTCTTTTGACGATCCTGCAGCTACTGGATTTACGCTGTATCCCAACCCTAATCAAGGCGAAGCAATCACCCTTAGGTTTGATGGAGCCATAAAAGGAGTATATCAGGTGGAGATCATCAGCATTGACGGGCGGGTGGTTTTGAAAAAACAGGTGGTCGCCGAAAGGCCAGGAGAGCTGGAGCTTACCGATCTATGTCTAAGAAATGGCATTTATCTCTTGAAGTGCTACGTGAACGGTGGGTACCAAATCGAACGGTTTGTGGTGAACAGTGGGTATTAAAGTAGAATCTAAGATCATGATATTTTTTTATCCTGTCGGGTCTTTCGACCTGACAGTCTGAGTAGGCAGCTTGAAACACCTCAGTTCTTCTGAAGGTGCGGTTCTTAATTTGTTGATGGTTGTTTTAGACAATGAGGTTTATTTATCCGATATACCAATCAATTCCTATGAAGCGGTTTCATACTTGAGGCAGGATAATATGTATGATGAGGTGTTTAATAGGAAACCATATTTGTTGGAATTAAATGCACTAGACATGGACACACGCGGGCCGCGTTTGCTGTTGACGCATTCCTTTCTCAAAATGAACTAAGACAATATACAATTCCCGATCTATATGAAACGCCATTTCCTATCCAACCGGTAGGAAACCCGGTAGGCAGGCTTCCGAGTGCATATAAAGGTTCTTGAATTTTCTGGAAATTGTGTTTCTTCTATTAACAATGAATAAGTAACTGGTTCAACTCCTTTTAAGCATTAAATTGATTCATGGCATCATTAAGCTTTGCCTTGTAACTCCTGGAAACAGGTAGTTCCTGACCATTTTTCATCTGAATTTTATCTGAATACTTCACTCGAACTTCTTTAAGGTTGATGATGTAGGAACGATGAATTTGCACAAAATAATCTGGTAACATTTCCAAAATATTCTTCAATTGATTTCTGTCTACCTCGGGTCGCTCTTTGGATTTGAGTGAAAACTCCAGATAATGTCCATCCGACTTGATACAGATAATCTCTTGTATTTCTAAGAGGGCTTTACTCTTAAGTTCCAGGATTTGTGTTTTTTGCTTCTCAACCTCTTTGGTCAGGTCCTCATTTTTGGCTTGTTGATCGGCCAGTGTTTCTGAGGATTTTTTGTAATTCTTGAAGAGCACGAAAGCAATCCCAAGTGACAAGAGAACCAAACTGGCGAGGAGTATGCGCTGAGAACTAAACACTTCAATGGTCGCCTGGGATTGAGCTAGTTCGCCCTCTTTCACTGCTAGTAAATAACTGGCCTTGGCATCTGCCAAAAAACGTTCATGTCTGCTGTTGGAAGGTGATTTACGCTCTTCTTCCAGTTTGTCGAGATATCGTTTTGCATTGACCTGATCATCTAGTTGATTATAGACGTCTACGTATTTGGAATAGACATCCAAACGATAGTTGCTCAGTTGAGGATTTTGAGTCGCAGCTTCAGCAATCTGGAGCGCTAATAAGGCACTATCTGCTTTCGATTGCGTGAGCAAATAGGATGCTCTGAGTAGCTGCAGTCTGATCTCTGCATGTCTCACACGAGAGATTTTTTTAATACGCTCCATCTCGTCCAGCAATTCAGGGACTTTGCTAAAGCTCTTTTGCTGGATGGATACCTCTACCAAATTGCCCGCATTGATAAACTGACTCTGTTCAAACGGAATACTTTCGGCTGTGTCATGGGCTTTTTGAAAATAAGCTTTAGCACTATCCAGTTCATTTTTCTGTTGATAGGCATCCGCAATGTTGTTGAAATAAACTGCTTTTGGTGGAATATTCGGAAGTCTGCTGATATCTGCTTTTTTAAGTGTTTCTATTGCCTTATCATAGAGTTCGATATCAATGTACATCCGAGCGATATTCATAGCGACATTTACTGAAGTGAATGCATCTGTGGAATCCAGTTCATACACTTTCTCGAAATGAAAGATGGCTTTTCCAAAATCAGCAGCTTGCCGGTAGGCCAATCCCAGATTACCATGAGCAGAAATGATGCCTTTTTTGTTCGTAGAGGGAATGCGCTTGATTATATCTTGAAATAAGTAAATAGCACTATCACGTTCTTCCATATAGATGTAGGTGAGACCAAGGATGTTCAATGCTCTGAATTCCATTTCTTCATCCATCTTGCGGTATTTTGCCGCACTGCTTTTTAAGAACGGCTTGGCTTCAGGAAGTTTTCTTCCTTTGAAAAGACTTACTCCTTGCAGAAATTCACTTGATGCCAATAAGAATTCCTGATCAGCAGTGTCGGTGATCATCGATGTGATACTATCTGCCAGTATTTGTACTTCTTGAAACTGCCTGTTAGGTAATGCATCTCCATATCGTGTCATTGCACGGACTTTTGCTTCCCTGGTTTCAGCTTCCGAAATCGCCTTTTTAAGTTCGTTGAAATCAGGACGCTGCGCAAATACAGATAATGTCCAAAGTGCGGACACAATTAGTAATAAATATTTCATATAAGCTTTGGTTGGCAGGCGGGATTCGGCACGACAATATAAACCCAAAACGTGAAAAAGATAAAATGCAGTTAACGTTTTAGATAGCTGATGTTAGTATTCTTGCCGGGGCTTATAGTTAAAATGACTATATTAGTTTTAAAATTCTCAAAAGATGAAGAACACACGCAGATCGTTTCTATCAAAAGCAGCTGTCCTTGGAGTGGCCAGCGCACTACCTTTCCAATTGAAATCCAAGCCGAAACAAAAAGCAATCCCTTCTCTAGAAGGACGAAATGTGCTATTTGTTTATGGCGGCTGGGATGGACATGAGCCATTGAAATACAAAGAATACATGGGAGAGTGGCTTGGTAGTGAAGGTGCTAACGTCACGTTCTCGGACTCATTGGATATTTATCTGGACGCTGCGGTAATGAAAAATACAGATCTTATTCTTCAGATTTATACCATGTCCAAAATCACCAAAGAGCAGGAGAAAGGGCTTCTTCAAGCTGTTAAAAACGGAGCAGGAATCGCTGGTTGGCATGGTGGATTGTGCGATGCTTTCCGTGCCAATGTGGAATATCAGTACATGACGGGTGGTCAATGGGTAGCACATCCGGGTGGAGTAATAGATTATACGATCAGGGTGTTAGAAACAGGAGATGAACTGACCGATGGTCTAAATGATTTTCCAATGACGAGCGAACAGTATTACATGCATGTGGATCCGAATGTAAAGGTACTAGCGACTACTCGGTTTGGGTCTCAGATAGACGAATGGATAGAAGGTTGTGTGATTCCAGTTGCCTGGAAGAAGGGTTATGGAAAAGGGCGTGTATTTTATACATCTCTGGGACATAATTTATCACATATTACAGAAGTCCCTGATGCGATTGAATTACTCAAGCGAGGTATTAAATGGGCCAGTGCCAGCAAATACGAGCCTATGGAAAAGTGGGTGCAGCCAAAGTACGGTTGATTCTAAAACTTTTGACAATTAGCTAGGTGAGATGTGCTTCTCAGGTATAATTTTGCGGCATGACGATTGAAGACGTACATGCACTCTTGCAGAATAGAAGAGCGGTATATCCAGCTCAGTATTTGGATAAAATAATTCCGGACCAGCTCATTAAAAATATTCTGGAAAATGCCAATTGGGCACCAACTCATAAGCTCACCCAGCCATGGCGTTTTAAAGTCATTAAGGGATCGGTACAGAAGAAATTTGGCATATTCATGGCTGAGAAGTACCGATCGCTACACCAGTTGGAATCCTTTTCTGTGGCTAAGTATGAAAAGCTAAAAATGAATCCTCAAAAGGCGGGTGCGATAATCGCTATCTGCATGCAGCGTGATCAAAAGAATCGCGTTCCTGAGTGGGAGGAGGTAGCTTCTGTGGCTATGGCTGTTCAAAATATGTGGCTTACTGCTGCTGCTTATGGAATAGGGGCCTATTGGAGTTCACCTGATTTACTGCAGTATTTTCACGAATTTGAACCCCTGGCAGAGGGAGAAAAGTGTATAGGATTATTCTATATGGGTTATGCCAATGTACCTGCTGTTCATCCACCTCGTACACCGATCGAGGATAAGGTGAAGTGGCTTTAACTACCACTCGATTGTAACCATCAGATTAGGTGCAAACCCAATCGCATTTCGGTCCAAGATATCTAGCTGACCTGGACCACCTGCTGATCGTCCGACTTTGTCTGTTAGGTTTTCCTGATTATACATATTGACAAGTGATATGCCGAAGGTAGCCGACCATTTTCGGTTTTCAGTTTCTGGGATTCTATAGGACATGGATGCATCAAGGAAATGGACCACTGGAAATCTTGTGTCTATTGGTGCGAACGGATCTTCTCGAGGTTGTCCCGGACGTCCGGGTTTTCGATAGATTGGTGCTCTTGCCAGCGCTAGTTCAATGCTATTGCCATTTAAACCAGAAGCCATTCTCCACCCTAAAGATGCTTTAAAGTGATTCTTGTGGTACGATACCCCTGTGTTAATGCTAAGCGGCTGACTATAACGTCCATCATAGGTCATTGTATCTGTTTTTACTTTTATCTCGCTTATGGAGTACCCCAGCCAGGTTTCCATGTGACTATCCAGTTTTCTTCTTAAATAAAAGTCTATACCAAAAGCTTCATGATCAGCAGTAAAGAATCGTCCTTGGTCGGAGAATTTATTTGCGGAATAGTAAGAAACGTTATCGGCAGTTTTGAAATAAGATTCGACATCAAATACCCAGTTGTTCTTATTCCACACTGCACCGATCATCGATTGGAGGCCATCAATTGAGAAGTTCTCTTTATTGTCTGCAAGTTGCCACAGTCCATTGTCAAATCCTCCGCTGCTAAATGCCAGCACCTGTACCTGGCTCAGGTATTGATAATACAATCCAAAAGATCCTTTTAGAGTGAGGTTGTTGGTCGCATACCAGTTGGTAAATACTCGAGGAGCAATATTGACTTCATTTGTCCGGCTATAATAATTGATTCGACCACCCAATTGAAGCAACCAATTCTTCCAGTTATTAAAAGAGTAATTGACGTATGGGCTCACGATGCTAGCATTACTATGCTGGTCCCTTAAGTAAAGTGAGCCATCACTCGGAGAACCCGCTTTGTAGTCTTCCTGGATTTCGATGTTTCGATACTCCAATCCAAAATCCAATTCATTTAGATTTTTAGTCGTTAAGACTATTTCTTCATGAATACTTAGATCATTGATGGTGTTGATTGAGAAAGAGCCCATAATCGTGGGAGAGAGGGGTTCATCTATAGCTGCATTGGCTCTAAACCGGGATCGATAGGAGCTAAGGCTAATGATCAGATTGGAATTGATGTTTTGTTTAATTTTGGAATTCCATTCGCTACTTACTCCAAGGTTATAATTATCATAAATTTCAGGCACGTCACCATCATCAGGCGTATCTATTATATAACCAATTTCAGAACGTGTATAGATACTGGAAATCAGGAGTTGATTTCTTTTGTTTGGCTGAAAGGTGAGTCCAGCTTGGTAGTCTTCGAAAATCACATCCACATCCGCAATAATTTCACCCGCATTATTGGCAATAACAGATCCGGCATAGACCATTTCTGTGATGGCTTCTAACTTTGGAGATGTAAAAGACGTGGGAAAAGAGCGGCGTGCACCCAGATTAATGCCTATTTTGTTTTTGGCCAATGGTGCTTTGATATACCCCATTGCAAAAAGGGTGTTGGCACCAATGCCGCAACTCAAGTCTCCGCTTTCCATTGGAGCTGTTTTGATCTCTACGGCACCGCCCACTCGTCCACCAAGTTTTGGATGAAATCCATTTCGATGCACTTCCACCTTATCAATTATTTTAGGGTTGTACGGAGAGATGGTGCCGAAGTAATGGCCTTTGCTGTAAATGGGGATATTGTCCAGCATGATGTATGACTGATCAGTAGCGCTTCCCCGAATATAGAGGTTGCCGGCTCTGTTGTCTGGTGAAGTGATGCCGGGGAGTGCAGAAAGTGAAGCAAACAAGTCACCATCCGTTTCTCCTGGCAGCAATGGAAGTGTACTTACATCGATAGAGATGCTTTGATTAGCTGGATTGAGGTCGATTCCTTGGGTTAAATAATCCTTAATGAGAACATCGTTTAGTTTGATGACTTTAGGAGATAGTGACATCTCCAGTTTGCGGGTGTTAAAAAGTGTTGATACATCGATGGAGGTAGGTTTGTATCCTGGCGAGAAGATCGATACCGTGTCTGAAATGGTAGGTCGTAAGTTGAAAATGAGTCTACCGTCTTTTACGGTAGATGGTATTGCCTTTCCATTGATCAATACACTGCTTAATTCTGGCAAAACGTCGCCTTTGCCGACAGAGTCGATCAGATGAACGGTGTAAGTCGCAGTAGCCAACGTGATAATGTAATAGTTATCTTCTATTTTCTCAGCTACCAATGGAAACCGCTGTGACAGATAAGTGCTCAGCGAATCTACAGGGACATTTTGGAGTGACTTTTCACTGCTTATTTGCTCCAGGAGCTCTGCATCAAAAGATAGCTTGATATTTTTTTCGTTCTGATATCTGGTTAGTTCATCACCAAGAGTTGATTTTGGCTGACATATAGCTGCAGTCACCCATAGAATGGCGGAAATGGCTAGTGTTGCTCGCATGTATGAGGGATTAATTGCTGCTTAAATAAACGTTATTGTCCTCTACTTGATAGGTAATGTTCAGTGGCGTGAATACCAATTTAATGGCCGTTTCAAGGTTGCTTTTTGGGAAGGTACCAGTAAAGCGCCTATTAATGTCAGCGTCACCAGTATCGATGGTCACTTCATATGTTTTTTCTAGGGCTTTGATGACTTGATTCAGAGGTGCATTCGTATAAGAAAGTTCATCCTGAAGCCAGGTGGGTCTGGATCGTGTTACTGGAATCATATTTTCCCATCGGTTTTCATGAAACAGGTAGCTTTCACCACCAGGGATGGTTACAGAACCAACGCCCGTTTTCGCCTGAACCTTGCCCTCATAACAAGCAACTTCCATCGATTCATCAAAGACGTCAACAGTGAATCTAGTACCCAAAACAGCTACTTCACCCACATTTGTTGATACGGTGAAAGGATCGCCTGGCTCCACATCGAATAGTGCCTTTCCGGAAAGCTTGACTGGCCTGCGTCCCTTTTTCCAGTTACGTTTGTCTACAGTAATGGAGCTTAATGAAGCAAGGGTTACCGTGGATACGCCATCTGGCAAGACAATCTCTTTTGTTTCTCCAGCGTCTGCGTAATGGGTGGTCACATGGTTGAAAAAGAGAAACCAGACGCTTACTGTTAGAAGTAAAGCTACAGATGCGGCAATAGATACGGGTTGCCACCAGTTGATCTGCCGTGTGATCGTTTTGGGTTGGTTGAGGATGTCTTCAAGCTTCACTCTAAACTCGTCGCTATTGCCAGGCTCCCATTGGTCAATCTCTCCAGTGATTTGCTTAAATTTTAAGAAATCCGATTTACCAATAGCTTGTGCAAATTCGTCATCTGTCAGTTCTCCGTTGAGCCATTTGATGAGGTTTTCGTCCTGATCTGCCATGTTATTCTCCTTTGATAAATACAACGATATCCTTCACGAAAACCCTACTCATATTTTAAAGCCAGACAATTCATCTAGATTATCTTTCAGTGTTTTAAGAGCTGATGAAACGTGTTTTTCTACCGTTTTGATGGATAAGTTCAATGCCTCAGCTATTTCCTTATTTTTCAATTTATCAACTCTGCTCATCAAAAATACTGTACGCTGTTTTTCAGGGAGACTTGAAACAGCCTCTTCCAGACGGTCCTTGAATTCCTCCTGCTGATAGACGTACTCCGGATTGGATTCCATTTGCGACTCAGAAATATGCTGGCGGTGTTGAAATTTTAAAACCACTTTTTGATGATCAATTTCATCTAGAAACAGCCTGTTGGCTATGGTAAATAAGTAGCTCTTTGCCTTATTAAAAGGCACTTTGCTGCAATTGTGCCAGAGTTTTATGAAGGCGTCTTGTGCAAAATCTCTGGCTTTTTCTAAATCTCCAAATTTATAATAAAGGAAATTTCGAAGCGGTTTTTCGTGTGTGCGGTGAACTTCCTGATACGTCTGCTCTTCACAGACAGAGGATAAGTTCATAATAGATTAGTTGCGTTTGGTGATAGAACCAAAAATAGTCATTCAAATCTATTGATTGATAAATGCATCCGAAATATTTAGACTTTATTCGTTGATGTTCAGAAAATTCCGCTTCATTCAATGAATTCATTTGTCCATCCAGAGTTTAATTATATTTTGTAACTATTCACTATATTCACTGTCCCAGAATAGTTTTTTACAATAACCAGCTTAATATTTTATGAAAACAGCAAAATTTATTACTACCATCATTTTAATTGGACTCATCGTTTTTGGTGTTTTGGGAGGCACTACTCTTTAGAAGATCAAGTAGAGCGCAATAGTCACAAGTGCGGGAGCTGCCTGGACATACAGAATTTTTCTGGAGGCAGTGAGTCCTCCATAGATTCCAGCTATTGCCACACACGAGAGGAAGAAAAGTCCCACGTTTTGAGACCATTCGGCATTGTCGATGATTAATGACCAGATGAGGCCTCCTACCAGAAATCCATTGTATAATCCCTGATTGGCTGCCAGTGTTTTGGTTTTAGGGAAAAGCTCAGTAGGGAAAGCCTTAGAACCAAAAACCTTAACGCCCCGTGTTGTCCAGGCAAACATTTCCAGCCATACGATGTAGATGTGGAATACAGCAATAAGGCCCGTTAGACTGTAGATCAATGTCTTCATAAGAATCGCTTTAGTGTATTCCAAGTTAGGTCTTTTCCACAAAAAAGCCTTAGACGAAATACGCCTAAGGCTTTGAAGAAGGATAAGTCGTAAACTTATTTCTTATCGAGCATCAGTAGCTCGTTCATATTGATTTCCGTGATGTACTTTTTGTCACCATTGCTCTCATAGCTGCGGTTGACCAATTTGCCTTGTACACCCACTTCGCTTCCCTTTTTCAAGTAGTTTTCTACCAGGTCGGCTAGACGAGTATAAAACTAGATTTAACTCTAGACAATTAACTCTAGACAATTAACTCTACAACAAAGGTTTAGATCAAAGTGAAAGTGCTTTGAGTGACAAAAGACTAGTAGAATCATAATAAATAAAAAAAGAGATATTACTACCTCTTTTTTTATTTAATGTCTTCCTAATAATTGTTGTTTAATAAATCCTAACGCCTTCTTTTTTGTAACAATTATTTGATGATTTCATATCTGTCATGGTTTATGTTTATTGCAATTATACGTAATAATATACTAAATAGTTGATTAATTATCAAGTAGCTTTCTTGTTTTCATTATTCCATTTTACTGCTAATGCTTCAAAATAACTCCAACTACCTGGAGTTTGTTTTTGAGTTTCGTTTATATACAATTTAAGTTTTGTATATATAACGTTAAATACATCAATAAAGGTCATTTTCATAATCTTTTCATCAATAAAACCATCTTCAATCATGATTCCAATATTTTCAAAATAATTAAGAAGTAGGAATAAATTTTTTCTTTCTTCTGTTTTAAGGCTTTTTTCAAACCCTTCAACTTTATTTGAGTCCTGTAAAACATCCTTGCTTTTTTCTATATTATCCATTGCCTTATGGACAATCTCTGCCATATCGGGTTTTATCCATATATGAATTAAGTCATATGTATGTTTTGATTTTAAAATTGCATTATTCTTTTCTTGATTTTTTATTTGATTTTCAAGATTAAAGGCATGATATATTAATGTCAATGTTGCTATTGATCCAGTTATGTATGTAACTATTTCAAGTAGTCCATATGACTTACCACTTTCGTGGAGATAATAAAATATAATTACACCTCCCAATAAAACGAGAAATATCCCTATATACACGTATCTAATGCTGAAGCGCAAGTTCACTTTGTGATTAACCATTATTTATAAAGTTGGTGAAACCGTTAAATTAGTAATAAATAGTTAATGATTAAACTTCTAATTTGTCAAAAGATGAAAAGTACGTTGCAAGGAGTACACAATGAAGCTTAAAATCCGGTAATCTTGATAGCGTACTTGGAGCATCCGTGAAGGGAAGAAAGAAGTAAACCGTCCAGAGTCAGAATGACATGTGGATATAATATGAGTGATATTATTCAATTCTGTAACTTAGTTAAGAAGTCTTCCTTGTTGGTTTCTTATGATATTAATGAAGTATTTATTCAAAGAATTAATTTTCCACAAAAAAAGCCTTAGACGAAATACGCCTAAGGCTTTGAAGAAGGATAAGTCGTAAAC